>NZ_JBALMO010000005.1:0-16049 GCF_036963345.1 Bacillus sp. JJ722 | reverse complement strand
CTGTTATGCTAGAATACCTATATTTGGCGCTTTCGGTCTATATGAGACCCATGTATCTTCTTAAAAATCTAAAGAATTACTTTCTCATCAATCAAATAATGATTGTAAATAGGGCTTATTGAACATCCTTCTTTTTATGCAGGAGTATTGTATGCTTGTTCTAAACCTTTTTATTAAATCGTTTTTGAACTTTATTGCGCTTTCGGTCTCTATGAAGAATAAAGCCGGCGATAAATCCAACGCCTCCCACCATTAGAAACATACCGACAATAAATTGTACCATTAGAGATGAAAATGGGAATTGTAATATTCCGAAAATCATATCGCGCATAAACTTAATGCCTATAGCAGCGAAAACACCAGGTATAAATAGTATAATAAATGCTATTAATCTCCCCATGGTAAGTAGTCCCCTTTTTTTGGAATTGTTAGTATAAAATTACTTCTCCCTTAGTTGTAGAATAAAATATTATTCTGATTTGTCAAGAAACTTCCGCTAGCGTAAGATGAAAAAAGAAATGGTTATTTTTAACATTTATCCATACAGAACTGTTATGTTAATATCGATTACAATATTGGTTCCTGAACACTAGATGAAGAGGGTGAATTTGTGCAAAAAGTCATGATTGTTGGTGCTGGTCAAGGTGGAACATCTATTCTAAAGTTACTGAATGAAATAGATTTCTTACAAGTTGGTGCAGTAATTGACTTAAATGAAGAAGCGAGTGGATTAAAGCTCGCTGAACAAATGGGAGTAGCCTATGGAGCAGATTGGAAGAAATACCTTGATGATTCTTACGATATTATAATTGAAGTAACGGGTTGTCAAACAACATTTCGTGAAATACGTAGCTTCAAAAGTCCTCATACTGTACTTATTCCAGGTACTGTTGCTTTTATTATTGCACGGCTTCTTGAAGAGAAAGAATCGTTAATCGATAAATTACAAAGTGAATCACATCGACGAAATCTGATCTTTAATTCAACGGATGAAGGTATGGTTGTTATTGATAGAGAAGGAAAAATAATCTTATTTAATCGTAGTGCGGAGATGATGATTGGTGTACCGCAAGAAGAGGCGATTGGTAAGGATGTTAAGGAAATTATACATAATAGTCGACTGCCAAATCTACTAGTTAGTAGAAAGGTTGAAGCTAATAAAGAGCATGTTTTGAGCAATGGTTTAAAGGTGATAACAACGCGTTTCCCAATGCTGAATGAAGAGAATCGAATAATTGGTGCATTTGCTGTTTTTAAAGATATTACCGAGGTTGTTAATCTTGCTGAAGAAATAACAAACTTGAAAGAAATACAAACAATGCTACAAGCTATTATTCAATCTAGTAATGATGCAATCACTGTCGTAGATGAACATGGAAAAGGCATTCTCATTAATCCCGCCTACTCTAGAATTACGGGCTTAAGTGAAGAAGAAGTCATCGGAAAGCCTGCTACAGCGGACATCTATGAGGGTGAAAGTATGCATATGAAAGTTTTGCAAACAAGAAAGCCGGTACGTGGTGTGAAAATGCTAGTAGGTCCACATAAGAAGGAGGTTATTGTTAATGTTGCTCCTATTATTGTGAACGGTAAGTTAAAAGGTAGTGTGGGAGTCATTCACGATATGTCAGAAATGAAAGAATTGAATAATGAATTGCATCGTGCTAGACAAATTATTCGGACATTAGAAGCGAAATATGCTTTTGAAGATATAATCGGTAGCTCAGAAGAAATGAAGCTGGCGATAAATCAAGCAAAGTTAAGTGCGACTACGCCGGTCACTGTCTTATTAAGAGGAGAGTCAGGAACGGGGAAAGAATTGTTCGCACATGCTATACATAATGCAAGTGATCGAAAGTTCAATCATTTTATTCGAGTGAATTGTGGAGCAATATCTGAGAATTTATTAGAGAGTGAATTATTTGGATATGAGGAGGGAGCTTTTTCAGGTGCTAAGCGAGGCGGGAAAAAAGGCCTTTTTGAAGAAGCGAACAATGGCAGTATCTTTTTAGATGAAATTGGAGAGATGAGCCTACATATTCAGGTTAAATTACTACGAGTCCTTCAGGAGAATGAAATAGTAAGAGTTGGCGGTGTAAAAGCTATTCCGATTAATGTAAGGGTGATTGCTGCTACGAATGTGAATTTAGAAAAAGCAATAAGTGAAGGAAGATTTCGTGAAGATTTATACTATCGTCTGAATCGTATGCCGATTTATATTCCTTCGCTAAGACAGCGTATTGGTGATTTACCTATGGTATCGGCCTATTTATTACAAAAGCTGAATCAGGAATATGGTAGAAACATAGAAGCAATTACTGAAACAGCAATTGCTAAACTACAAAGTTATCGTTGGCCTGGGAATGTTAGAGAGCTTGAAAATGTATTAGGTAGAGCCATTATCTTTATGAAATATAATGACACAATAATTGATGAGACTCATATTCCGAATTTTTCTCATTCGAATATAGAACAGAAGAAAGAGCGAGTATATGTAGAAAATGAAACGCATCTTTCATTTTCTATGAAAATGGATTTGTATGAGAAGAAACTTATCGAAGAATGTTTGAGAAGAAATAATGGTAATAAAACAGCAAGTGCGAAAGAACTCGGTATATCCGTAAGAAGCTTATATTATAAAGTTGAAAAGTATGAACTTGAAAAATAATTCATGCAATAAAATGCACATTCTGCAATATATTGCAGGTTATGATAAATATTTCTGTGTTAAAAATAGGTCTTATAGTAGCGAATCATGGGAATTAATAAAATATGCGGTGATTGGCACGAAAATTGCATTATTATGTGGTGAGTCACTGTAAAAAGGGCGAGGTCACTTTTATGAGATTAAAACAATTGTTAGAGCAAGCAACAGAACAAAGTGATATAACTGTTGCTGTTGCGGCTGCACATGATTTAGAAGTTCTTGAAGCTGTAGTTAATGCTGTTGAATTAAATATGGCTAATTTTATATTGTTTGGTGATAAAGAAAAAATCATTAATATGCTCCATACCGTTTCATCAAATGGTGCTAAATACGGTGCAATTAAGATTGTTCATTCACCTTCGTTAGAAGATGCAGCAAAATCAGCTGTCGAAGCCGTTCATAATGCAGAAGCCTCTTTACTAATGAAAGGGAATGTACCAACAGCGACGATTTTTAAAACTGTTTTAAATAATGAATATGGACTTCGAACAAATAATGTACTCTCACATGTCGCGGCATTTGAAATACCTGGATATGACCGTTTAATATTCGTTACAGATGCAGCGATGAACATTGCTCCAGATTTAATGCAGAAAGCTCAAATGATGGAAATGAAGAAGCAGAGCTAATTTTCTCCGCTATGGCTTATCAAGTTGCTAAAGAAATTGGTGCAGCAAGCGTTGTACTTGATGGTGAAGTTGATGCAATCGTTCTAACAGGTGGTCTTGCTTATGGAAAAAACTTTGTAGAATCAATTTCTTCAAAGGTAAATTGGATTGCTGATGTTATGGTGCAACCTGGTGAGAATGAACTACAAGCCTTAGCGGAAGGTGCATTACGTGTATTACGTGATGGAGAGAGAAGCAAAATATATAAAATATAAATGAAGTATGTTTTAAAGGAGGTAGAACATGGCAAGAGAATATGATTTAGTGATTATTGGTGGCGGCCCAGGAGGTTATGTAGCAGCTATTCGCGCATCGCAATTAGGTTTAAAAACAGCTATTGTAGAAAAACAAAAGCTTGGAGGTACATGTCTTCACAAAGGTTGTATTCCTTCTAAATCATTTTTAAGAAGTGCTGAAGTATACCAACAGACCATTAATAGTAGTGACTATGGAATTATAGCAAATGATATTGCATTGGATTTTTCTAAGGTGCAAGCACGAAAGAATGGAATTGTTACTAGTTTATATAAAGGTATTCAACATTTAATGAAAAAAGGAAAAATAGATGTGTTTGAAGGAACTGGTCGTATATTAGGTCCGTCTATCTTTTCACCAATGCCAGGGACTATCTCTGTAGAAATGAATGATGGTAGTGAAAATGAAATGCTCATCCCTCAAAATGTCCTTATAGCAACTGGTTCTAGACCACAATCACTACCAGGTTTAGAAATTGATGGTCAACAAGTATTGTCTTCTGATGAAGCACTTGATCTTGATAATCTGCCAGAAAGTATTGTCATTATCGGTGGCGGGGTTATAGGAATTGAATGGGCCTCCATGTTAAGCGATTTTGGCGTGGAAGTTACAGTATTAGAATATGCTTCATCCATATTACCAATGGAAGATCAAGAGATTACTCGTGAATTGCAGCGATTGCTTAAGAAGAAAAATATTCAGCTCATTACGAATGCTCAAGTTCTAGCTGAAACATGTGAACGAAGCGATAAAGATGTTTCAATTACAGCGGAAGTGAAAGGTGAAAAGAAAACCTTTACAGCTGATAAAATACTAGTCAGTGTAGGTAGAAAAGCAAATATTGAAGGCATTGGTATTGAAAACACGGACATTGTTGTGCGAAATGGTGTTATTGAAACAAATCCTTATTATCAAACAAAAGAATCACATATTTATGCAATCGGTGACTGCATTGGTGGCTTACAACTTGCACATGTTGCTTCACATGAAGGAATCATAGCAGTGGAACATTTGGCTAACTTGAAACCGCATGCGTTAAATCCTTTGCAAGTTCCTAAATGCGTATATTCTTCTCCAGAAGTCGCTAGTATTGGGTTAACGGAAGTGGAAGCAAAGGATAAAGGCTACAACGTTAAAGTTGGTAAGTTTTCTTTCAAAGGTGTAGGGAAGGCGTTGGTTCTAGGTGATAGTGACGGTTTTGTGAAAATCATTACAGATCAAGATACAGATGACATTCTTGGTATGCATATGATTGGTCCACATGTTACAGACCTTATTTCAGAAGCAGGGATTGCAAAAGTGTTAGATGCAACTCCGTGGGAAATTTCTCAAGCTATACATCCACATCCGTCGCTATCTGAAGCAATTGGTGAAGCTGCACTTGCAGTAGACGGGAAGGCTATACACTCTTAAGGTTTTAAAGGAGGAATTAATATGGAAAATCGCCATGAAGAGCTTGGATTATCAAATGAAAAACTTCTAGAAATGTATAAAACGATGTTACTCTCTCGTAGAATTGATGAACGTATGTGGTTATTAAATCGTTCGGGGAAAATTCCGTTTGTAATATCTTGTCAAGGACAGGAAGCAGCTCAAGTAGGTGCGGCCTTCGCTTTAAACCAAGAGAAAGATTATGTATTACCTTATTACCGTGATGTAGGAGTTGTTCTTACTTTCGGAATGACGGCAAAAGACTTAATGTTATCTGCATTTGCAAAGGCGGAAGATCCTAATTCAGCTGGTCGCCAAATGCCAGGGCATTTCTCAAAAGCGAGTTGTCGCATTGTTACAGGATCTTCTCCAGTAACAACGCAAGTACCACATGCTGTTGGAATTGCTTTAGCTGGGAAAATGGAAGGCAAGGATTTAGTTACTTTTGTGACTTTTGGTGAAGGATCGAGTAACCAAGGTGATTTCCATGAAGGAGCTAACTTTGCCGGTGTGCATAAGCTACCTGTTATATTAATGTGTGAAAATAATCAATATGCTATTTCTGTTCCTGTTGAAAAACAATTAGGAAGTGCAAAGGTATCTGATCGAGCAATTGGATACGGTATGCCAGGAGTTACGGTGGATGGAAACGATCCTATAGCGGTGTATAAAGTTGTGAAAGAAGCAACTGACAGAGCTAGAAGAGGAGAAGGACCAAGTTTAATAGAAACGCTTGTACATCGATTAACTCCACATTCGAGTGATGATGATGATCGTGTATATCGAGCTCACGATGAATTAGTAGAGGCAAAAGCCAAAGATCCAATTCCAGCTTTCGCAGAGTATTTGAAGAACTTTGGAATATTAACAGACGATATCGAACAACAAGTAAATAGTGAAATCATGACAATTGTAAATGAAGCAACGGATTATGCTGAAAATGCTCCTTATGCAGCTCCTGAAGATGCTTTGAAATATGTGTACGGTGAATAAGTAAGGAGGGGAATCATAATGACAGTTATTTCATATATTGACGCTGTAACAATGGCGATCCGAGAAGAAATGGAACGCGATCAACGCGTGTTTGTTTTAGGTGAAGATGTTGGTAGAAAAGGCGGAGTATTTAAGGCTACACAAGGCTTATATGACCAATTTGGTGAATCCCGTGTTCTAGATACGCCTCTTGCCGAGTCAGCTATAGCAGGAGTGGGAATTGGTGCTGCTATGTATGGCATGCGCCCAATAGCCGAAATGCAGTTTGCAGACTTTATCATGCCAGCAGTTAACCAAATTATTTCTGAAGCTGCAAAAATACGTTATCGCTCTAATAATACATGGAATTGTCCGATGGTTATTCGAGCGCCATACGGTGGTGGTGTGCATGGCGCGCTTTATCATTCTCAATCTGTTGAATCCGTCTTTGCTAATCAACCAGGATTGAAGATTGTAATGCCGTCTACTCCTTATGATGTTAAAGGCTTATTAAAGGCTGCTATTCGTGATGATGATCCAGTTCTATTCTTTGAGCATAAGCGAGCATATCGTTTAATAAAAGGTGAAGTACCTGCAGATGATTACGTATTACCTATTGGAAAAGCGGATGTGAAGCGTGAAGGTGATGATATAACAGTCATCACGTATGGACTTTGCGTACACTTTGCACTTCAAGCAGCAGAAAGGCTTGAAAGTGATGGGATTTCAGTTCATGTTGTAGACTTGAGAACTATTTACCCATTAGACAAGGAAGCGATTATTGAAGCTGCTTCTAAGACAGGTAAAGTATTATTAGTAACGGAAGATAATAAAGAAGGCAGTATCATAAGTGAAGTATCAGCAATCATCGCTGAGAATTGTTTGTTTGATTTGGACGCACCAATTATGCGTTTAGCAGGTCCGGATGTCCCAGCTATGCCATATGCACCTACAATGGAAAAATTCTTTATGATGAATAGCGAGAAGATTGAACAGGCAATGAGAGAACTTGCGGGATTTTAAATGTGAAGTAAAGGAGGTTTTCCAAAGTGACAATTGAAACAATTACAATGCCTCAGCTTGGGGAAAGCGTTACAGAAGGAACAATTAGTAAATGGTTAGTGGCTCCTGGAGATCACGTAAATAAATATGATCCGATTGCTGAAGTTATGACAGATAAGGTAAATGCTGAAATCCCTTCTTCTTTCACTGGAACGATTGCAGAGTTGAAAGCTGGAGAGGATCAAACTTTGGCAGTTGGAGAAGTGATTTGTACAATTGAAGTAGCTGGCAAATCTAATGATCAGGAAAATGTAGCATCCGATGAGAGTATAAATAGTAAGAAAACAGAACAAACAGAGCAAGCAACTACAAATACTAAAATGGGTGCTCGATACTCACCGGCTGTTTTACGATTATCACAAGAGCATGGTATAGAACTCACGGATGTAAAAGGTACAGGTGCGGGTGGCAGAATTACAAGAAAAGATATTATGAAGTTAGTTGAGAACGGTGTTGTAGAACAACCTTCAACTCCGATTATGAAGGTTGAACAACAACAAACTCCTGTCCTTCCTAAGAGCGAAGAGAAACCTTTAATTGCTAACTCTCCAACGTATACTGCCCAAACAGGAGACGTTGAGATTCCTATTACACCTGTAAGAAAAGCAATTGCTTCTAATATGCTTCGCAGTAAGCAAGAGATTCCTCATGCTTGGATGATGATGGAAGTAGATGCTACAAATCTGGTAGCATTACGTGAAAAAGAAAAACAGAGCTTCAAGCAAAAAGAAGGTTATAATTTAACATACTTTGCTTTCTTTGTGAAAGCAGTCGCTCAAGCTCTTAAGGAATATCCACAACTCAATTCCACTTGGGCAGGAGATAAAATTGTTCAAAAACGTGATATTCATTTGAATATTGCGGTTGCAACAGAAGATTCTTTATTCGTACCTGTTATTAAGAGTGCAGATGAGAAAACAATTAAAGGCATTGCACGAGAAATAACGGAGCTTTCACATAAAGTAAGAAGCGGTAAGTTGAAAGCGGAAGATATGCAAGGCGGTACCTTCACAGTAAATAATACAGGCTCATTTGGTTCTGTCCAATCAATGGGTATTATTAATCATCCGCAAGCAGCCATTTTACAAATCGAAGCAATTGTAAAAAGACCGGTTATTATTGATGGAATGATTGCTGTTCGTGATATGGTAAATCTATGTTTATCACTTGACCACAGAGTACTAGATGGCTATATTTGCGGCAAATTTTTAGCTAGGGTTAAAGAGATAGTTGAAAGCATGTCTAGCGATAGAACTTCAATTTATTAACAAAATATAAGCCTATACAGGCATCAATATTGCTTACAATTATTGATGTCTGGAATAGGTTTTTTTAATTCCCTGTTTGCAACAATAGATGTGCTGTACTAGAATAGAATTAATAGTTTTAATTTTTAAATAAATATATAGTAACGTGATTCATCATATAGAGGGGGAGGTGGAAGCCTTCTATAGGTATGCGAAAAGGTTTAAAGCGTTATCGCGGAAAAATGCTTACAGAAGGCGCCGAAATATGGATCTACAAAAAACAAAGGCGGTTGAGTTCCCAAAAGCAACTGTTAGGGATTGGGAAGTTAAAGCTGAAAAGAGCTTGAAGGGCAAGCCGCTTACTAAATTGCATACTGCTACATATGAAGGTATTCAGCTGAATCCTTTGTACACAGAGAAAAGTACAGTAATTAATGAAGAGTGGCCGGGATTTGCTCCATATACAAGAGGAACAAGCGCTCTGGGTTACAAAGAACAACCTTGGTTAGTATCTCAAAAATTATCAGGCAATAATTCTACAGATATTTTAACAAACTTTGAACAAGCAAAGAATCGTGGTCAAAATACAATTGCATTTGACATCAATCAGTTAACTTCAATGAATGATGCAGAAGTGATTCAATTCTTCCAAAATGTAATTCAACAAGAACAGCCATTGTTTGTCGATACGAAAGGTCAGCAAAGCCAAATTGTTTCACTACTTGAGCAGCTTTCTAGTGATGAGATTGTAAAGTTAAAAGGTATTTTAGCAGAAGATCCAATTACTGAAGGTGCCATTCAAGGAAAAGGATTTGAAAATCCAAAGGAATACTTTGCAACATGGTTTGAACAATTACAATCCATGGATTCTTCTATGCCTGAAGTGAAAAAGGTTTTAGTTAAATCTACTGCTGTTCATAATGCAGGGGGGAATGCTGTTCAAGAATTAGCTTTAGCATTAGCGACAGCTGTTGAATACTTACAGTATGGTGAAGAAAACGGATACTCAGCAGAAAGATTGGCGAAAAATGTCGTATTTTCTTTCGCTATCGATTCGTCTTTCTTTATGAATGTAGCTAAACTTAGAGCAGCAAGACGTTTATGGTCTTTAATTGGTCAAGAATATACTGGTGATGGCAGCACGTTTAAAATGTTTATACACTCAGAAACATCATCGTTTACAGCAACATTATTTGATCCGTATGTTAATTTATTGCGTGCTGCTAACCAAGCATTTGCTGCGGTTGTTGGAGGCGCTCAATCTTTAGAAGTGAAAGAATTTGATTCAGCAACAAATGAGACAACTGCTTTTTCCGATAGAATTGCTCGTAATATCCATTTAGTATTAAAAGAAGAGACACTAATTGATAAAGTAGTTGATCCAGCAGGTGGTTCTTTTTATGTTGAATCATTAACGAATGATTTAGCGGACCAAGCATGGGCACTATTTTTAGAAATAGAGAAACGTGGGGGAGCACTTGCTTCGTTACAAGATGGTTGGATTCAAGAAGCAATTGGACAAGTATTGCAACTAAAGAAAGCTAATGTTGCCATGCGTAAAGATAGTTTAATTGGAACAAATGTGTATCCAAATCTTGAAGACATAGTCAATATCGCTGAGCGTGCGCTCAAATCAGAAAAAATAC
Source organism: Bacillus sp. JJ722 (assembly GCF_036963345.1). NCBI lineage: Bacteria > Bacillati > Bacillota > Bacilli > Caryophanales > Bacillaceae > Bacillus > Bacillus sp. JJ722. Next base: position 6,061 of record NZ_JBALMO010000005.1, on the reverse strand, counting down.
AATTGCCATATAACAGTATTTCAATTACGCCATTAGCTGAAGAGAGGCTAGCTGAAGAGTTCGAACAATTAAGAATAGCCTCTCTTCAATATAAGAATAAAGAAGGCGTATATCCAGCTATTGGATTAGTTGGCATGGGTAGCTTGAAATCGTATAAACCGAGAGCTGATTTTGTTAAAGGTTTCTTCGCAGCAGGTGGAATTGAAAGTATAGAGAAAGTTTGTCAATCGGCTGAAGAGTCGAAAACATTTGTTAAAGAATCGAAATTAAAACATTTTGTGCTTTGTGGTAGTGATGCTAATTACGCTGAACATGCTGTTGCTTGGGTACAAGATTTACTTGTCGAGAATAGTGATGTAACCCTTTTCTTGGCAGGAAAGCAGACAAACGAATTAGAGAAAGCATTACAACAAGCTGGCTTGAAAGATTTTGTTTCTGTTCAAAGTAATGCGATTACTGTAATCACAAATGTATTACAAGATTTGGAGGTGATGTAATTGTCTACTCGTCGTGATTTTTCAAAATTATCATCTAAAACAAATACTGTATCTAAAGCGGATTGGGAACAAGCAGTAAAAATTAGCGATGCTGAAATGGAAGACTTATTATTTGAAACAAATGAGGAAATTAAAATCAGTTCCTTATATAACAAAAGTGATATAGAAGGTATGGAACAATTGCAACACTTACCTGGTATAGCACCATTTACACGCGGACCTTATCCTACGATGTATGTAAATAAACCGTGGACAGTTCGTCAATATGCTGGCTTCTCTACAGCGGAAGAATCAAATGCATTCTATCGCCGTAACTTAGCTATGGGGCAAAAAGGTTTATCGGTTGCGTTTGACCTTGCTACTCACCGTGGTTACGATTCAGATCATCCTCGTGTAGTTGGTGACGTTGGTAAAGCAGGTGTAGCAATCGATAGTATCATCGATATGAAGCAATTATTTGATGGTATTCCATTAGATCAAATGTCAGTTTCCATGACAATGAACGGTGCTGTCCTTCCAATTTTGGCATTCTTCATCGTAACGGCTGAAGAACAAGGTGTTACGCAAGATAAGTTAGCAGGTACTATCCAAAATGATATTCTAAAAGAATATATGGTTCGTAACACATATATTTATCCACCGAAAATGAGTATGAAAATTATTGCTGATATATTTGAGTATAGTTCAATAAATATGCCGAAATTTAATAGTATTTCAATCTCAGGATATCACTTGCAAGAGGCGGGAGCGCCAGCTGACATTGAATTGGCATATACTCTTGCGGATGGCATTGAATATGTTCGTACCGGTTTACAAGCAGGTATTCCAATTGATAAATTTGCTCCGCGGCTATCTTTCTTCTGGGCAATCGGTATGAACTACTTTATGGAAGTTGCGAAGATGAGAGCTGGACGTTTCATTTGGGCGAAGTTAATGAGTCAATTTGAACCAGAAAATGAGAAATCGTTAATGCTTCGTACACACTCACAAACATCAGGTTGGAGTTTAACAGAACAAGATCCATTCAATAATGTAACAAGAACATTGATTGAAGCACATGCAGCGGCTCTTGGTCATACGCAATCACTTCATACAAACGCACTTGATGAAGCTATTGCGTTGCCAACTGACTTCTCTGCACGAATTGCACGTAATACCCAATTGTTCTTACAAGAAGAAACAAGCATTACGAAAGTTATCGATCCATGGGCAGGTTCCTACTACGTAGAAGCATTAACAAATGAACTAATCGAGAAAGCTTGGAAACATATCGAAGAAATCGAGTCTTTAGGCGGTATGGCAAAAGCGATTGAAACAGGCGTACCAAAGATGAGAATTGAAGAAGCAGCTGCAAAACGCCAAGCGAAAATCGACTCTAAATTAGAAACGATTGTAGGTGTAAATAAATATCGACTAGAAAAAGAAGAAGCGCTAGAAATTCTTGAAGTTGATAATACAGCTGTTCGTGAAAGCCAAATTTCGAAGCTAGAGCAATTGCGAGCTGAGCGAAATGAAGAAAGAGTAATCGAGAAACTAGAAGCTATTACGGTTGCGGCAGAAACTGGAGAAGGTAACCTATTAGCACTAGCTGTTGAAGCAGCACGAGAAAGAGCTTCATTAGGAGAGATTTCTATGGCAATTGAACTTGCATCAGGAAGACACTCAGCTATTATTCGTACGATTAGTGGTGTATATAGCACAGCTTATGGTGATCAAGTTGATATTTCAGAAGTTCTACAAATGACGGAGGATTTTCTTGGAAATGAAGGTAGAAGACCTCGTATCTTAATGGCGAAAATGGGACAAGACGGACATGACCGCGGTGTGAAAGTTGTAGCTACAGCATTCGCGGACTTAGGATTTGATGTTGATATCGGACCTCTATTCCAAACACCTGAAGAGACAGCGAAGCAAGCGGTGGAAAATGACGTACATGTAGTTGGTATGAGTTCACTTGCTGCTGGACATAAAACATTGTTACCTCAGCTTATTGCAGAACTTAAGAAACTTGGACGTGAAGACATTTTAGTTATCGCTGGTGGTGTTATACCACAGCAAGATTATGATTACTTGAGAGAAAATGGTGCGGTCGCTATTTTTGGACCAGGTACAGTTATCCCAGAAGCAGCTAAAACATTAATGAAAGCTATTTATAAAGCACTAGGATATGAGGAAGTGTCTTCATAATGAAAGACAAAAACGAAAAGCATACAAGATTTGTGAAGAAAAATAGACGAGAAATCAATACGGAGGAGATTCTACAAGGAATTTTGGCCGGTAATCGTGCGATGTTAGCAAAAGGTATCACACTTATTGAAAGCAACGCACAGCATCATTTTGAAAGTGCACAAGATCTATTGCAGAAGGTGTTACCCTATACGAATAAGTCAATTCGTATAGGGATTTCTGGAGTACCAGGTGCTGGGAAAAGTACGTTTATTGAACGATTTGGAACAGATTTATGTAACGCTAATCATAAAGTAGCTGTACTTGCTATTGATCCAAGCTCATCTATTACGGGTGGAAGTATATTGGGTGATAAAACAAGAATGGAACTCCTCTCAGGACATGAGAATGCTTTTATTCGCCCCTCTCCATCTGAAGGTACATTAGGTGGTGTACATCGAAAGACTAGGGAAAGTATGTTACTTTGTGAAGCGGCTGGTTTTGATGTCATCATCATCGAAACAGTTGGCGTCGGTCAAAGTGAAGCCATTGTTCGAGGGATGACTGATTTCTTCATGTTGCTGGCGATTACTGGTGCTGGTGATGAGTTGCAAGGAATGAAAAAAGGAATTATGGAGCTAGCTGATGCAATTGTTGTTAACAAAGCTGATGGTGATAATAAACAAACTGCAATGGTAACGAAAGAAGAATATAATCGAATACTTCATTTCCTTCAGCCAGCAACATTTGGGTGGCAGACAAAAGCTTATACGTGTTCAAGTATTAAAGGCACTGGCATTCATGAAATATGGGAAGTCATTCAAGATTTCATGCAACAAGGTAAGCAAAGTGGAGTCTTTGATGAAAGAAGAAGGTTCCAAACGAAAGAATGGATGAATCAATCACTTTCCCATCAACTTCACCGTGTATTTTTTGAGAACAAACAAATGCGTTCTTTAATTCCTGTATTAGAAGAAGAAGTGATGAATGGCGATAAAACCGTTAGTCTGGCTGTGATGGAAGCTATTCAAACTTTCCTCTATCATCTCAATAAATAGTGGTTATTAAGCTAAATATCACATTTTCCTGGATACGACTATTTAAGTTTCTTAATTGGTTGAATACAAAGCTTAGTATTGTTATTATGGTGATAATGACAGATTATACTAGGAGAGGTTCGTCAATGAATATGAATTTTAATTTTTTCATGAATGATGTTGTAAGTACAGCTCGTAATGAAATAAAGGCTGCTGGATATACTGAATTAACAACACCTGAAGAAGTGAACGAAGCTTTTTCGAAAAAAGGTACAACACTTGTATTAATTAACTCTGTATGTGGATGTGCTGGTGGAATTGCGAGACCAGCTGCTGCTCATGCGGTACATTATGATAAGAAACCTGATCATCTTGTAACGGTTTTTGCTGGACAAGATAAAGCAGCAACTGAAGAAGCAAGAGGTTATTTCGAAGGTTATCCACCTTCTTCACCATCTTTTGCATTATTGAAAGACGGTAAGATTTGTACAATGGTAGAAAGACACGAAATTGAAGGTCATGATCCAATGTCCGTTATCAGTAAGTTACAACAATACTTTGATGAGTATTGTGAAGAAGTTTAATATTTGTAAGAGCAGATTCATTTAGGATCTGCTCTTTTGTTGTGCATTAATGGACTATGAACGTAAGAATAGTAAAGACTATTTATAAAGTGGAGCTTTTTATGTTTGGAAAGAAGGGATAGTTTTTTACTGGCAATTAATATTGAAATGTCAGTAATCGAATGCCATACTTTAAATATTAGTATTTTTAGGAAGAAGAATTACTTTTTCCTGTATGGAGTGAAAGAAGGAGTTTATGATAAAAATAGGATACAGAACGATAAAAACAGCCATTGGTGTTGCAATATCTATTTATATTGCTCAATTACTTAATCTTCAAAGCTTTGCTTCGGCAGGGATTATTACGATACTCTGTGTTCAAGTAACGAAGAAGAAATCATTGAAAGCTGCGTTTAGTCGTTTTCTTGCGTGTATAATAGCCATGATATATTCCACAATATTTTTTGAAGGATTGGGATTTAATCCAGCTATTATTGGCTTGATGCTATTGGTATTTATTCCAACAGTAGTAGCTGCAAATGTAAAAGAAGGAATCGTTACAAGTAGTGTTATTATTCTACATATTTATTCTGCAGGTGATGTGACTTGGAGACTATTGTTAAATGAAATGGCTTTATTAGTTATTGGTATAACAGTCGCGTTATTGATTAATATGTACATGCCAAGTATGGAAGCTAAATTAAAAAAATATCAGCAAGATATCGAAGAGCATTTTTCATTCATTTTCAAGAAAATGGCGTTGTATATCCGTACGAATAAAAGCAATTGGGACGGAAAAGAATTTATGATTGTCAGTGATATGATTGCGGAGGCAAAGTCATTGGCTTTTCGTGATGTAGAGAATCATGTTACTCGTCATGACGATCTGTATTATTATTATTTTAAGATGAGAGAAAAACAGTTTGAAATTATTGAAAGAATGCTGCCGCTAGTCGCTTCTATATCATCAACATCACCGTATAGCGAATTAATTGCGGATTTTATTGATGATCTAAGTGTGCATATACATCCTTATAATACTTCACATATTTATTTGAAAAAACTAGATGATATGCTAGAGGAAGTTCATGCTATGGAATTGCCTAAATCGCGAAAAGAATTTGACGTACAAGTGGCTATGATGGGAACGATTAAAGAATTAGAAAAATATTTAATATTGAAGAGTGTTTATAAAGGTTTTTCGAGGAATAAACAAGGAATGAAAAAGAAGATATTAGCTTAAACTAAGCAAAAAGTTTAGGGTGATGATCCTTTGAATGTAGTATTGTCTTTTTTATTAATGTTTTCGTTTTTACAGCCTGCTACGGTAGAAGCTCAACAATTAAAGCAAAATCCTTTTGTTATTGTAAATAAAGCGAATAATAAGCTTGCTTTTATTAAAGATGGTGAGGTTGTAGAAATTTTTCCGGTGGGAACAGGGAAAAGTAATGAATTAACGCCTGAAGGTTTATTTACATTCGTAGTAAAGGCAAAGAATCCATACTATCGGAAGAAAAATATTCCAGGAGGAGACCCGCGAAATCCACTTGGATCACGTTGGATTGGCTTTGATGCGCTGAATACAGACGGAAGAATATATGGCGTGCATGGAACGAATCAACCTTGGTCGGTAGGTCATTATATTTCAAATGGTTGCATTAGAATGAAGAATAGTGATGTGGAAAGATTATATGAATTAATCCCTTTACAAAGTAAAATTCTCGTTACAATGTCTTCAAAAAGCTTCAGAGAAATTGCTAAAGATTATGGAGCGATTCAATAATAAGTAGTATATGGT
>NZ_JBALMO010000004.1:40771-41503 GCF_036963345.1 Bacillus sp. JJ722 | reverse complement strand
TTTAACAATTAAATAAAAAAGAAGCATATAATAGTTCTTAATCAATCTTATTTCTATCTGTGCATGATTGATTTACATCAATAAAAAGTTAAGGTAAGATTTGAATAATACTAACTGAATAATAATAAGTTTTTACATAAAGATAAAGGTGGGACAAAATTGATTACAATGAAAGATATAGTTTTAGAAGGAAATCCTGTTTTACGTGAGGTGGCTAAAGAAGTTTCTTTACCAGCTAGTGAAGAAGATAAAGCCATCGCACAAGACCTTCTAGAATACCTAATTAACAGTCAAGATCCAGAAGTTTCAGCCAAGTATGGTTTACGACCTGGTATTGGATTAGCAGCTCCTCAAATTAATGTTCCCAAAAGGATTATTGCAGTACACTTATCAGACGAAAAAGGAACATTATATAGTTACGGATTATTCAATCCTAAAATTATCAGCCATTCAGTAGAAAAATCATATTTATCTGGTGGTGAAGGTTGTTTATCGGTGGATCGTGCTGTTCCAGGCTACGTACCAAGATACTCACGAATTACTGTAAAAGCAACAACAATAGAAGGTGAAGAAATTAAACTACGTCTAAAAGGACTTCCAGCAGTTTGCTTTCAACATGAAATCGACCATTTAAATGGTGTTATGTTTTACGATCATATTAATAATGAAGATCCATTCGCACCAATTTCAGGAGCTACTGAAATTGAAAGATAATAAAGAAGCGTACTGAAA
>NZ_JBALMO010000004.1:36127-40732 GCF_036963345.1 Bacillus sp. JJ722 | reverse complement strand
CTTCAAAACGAAAGTAAAGGCGAAGACGTTAAAGTGGGAGATTAAGCGCCAGTAAGAACCCGATTGGTTCAACTAATAATCTGTGGGGGATGGACGAACACCCCCACAGATTAAAGTTTCACTTTATTGTATCAGCCCTAATTTTATTAGAGCATTGTAAATGCCATCTTCATCTACAGGGGTTGTTAGTAAATCAGCATATTCTTTCAACTCGTCTTCAGCATTTCCCATTACAACACCTGTTCCAACAGTTTGAATCATTTCAATATCGTTTAATCCATCTCCAAAGGCATATACATCTTTCATATCAAAACCAGCACGCTCGATAAAATGTTGAATTCCTACAGCTTTAGAACCACCACTTGGAACAACATCCATACAAACAGGATGCCAACGAATAAAGCGTACATCATTATTATTTTCTAAATAATACTTTTCATCGTCTTCTGTACAATATAACAGCGTTTGATAAATGTCATGTTCTTTATAATAATGTTCGTCAAATTCGGGATGAGGTAGAGTAAACGAAGCTAATGAAACTTCAATATGTTTAGAATATTCCACTGTTCCTTTCATCGTTTGCTCATCCATGTAAACTAATGGAACTTCCCTTTCCTTCGCTTGCTCATATAACTTATGTAATGCTTCCTTCTTAATCGGATTACGATATATTAATTCATCTTCAAACACCACGTATTGCCCATTAAAACTTACAAACGAATTAATATCTAACTCTTTTCGCAGTTTCTCAAACATAAATGGTGACCGTCCGGTAGCAATCGCTACATATACACCGTTCTCTTGAAGTTGTTTAACAGCAACTTTAGTAGATTCCGGCAATTTTTTATCAAAATCTAACAAAGTTCCATCTATATCAAAAAAGATAATTTTCTTCATTTTAATCCCACATTTCTTTTGATTTTTCAATCTCTTTAATTAAATAACTTAGAGTAATCAAAGTCAAGACTAACATTGTTAACATATTCACAATATTCCATATACACCATCATATAAAATTCACTAATACTAACTCCCTTGATTTTCTTAACAGTAGGGATGAAAAGAATATTTTTATATTCACATACTAATAAATATGTAAAATTCAGAGAAAAAATTCAAATATAACATCAACCTATATTTACTTTATATTTCAATCGTTTAAAATAAGAATAAGGGAGTGATCTGCTATGCTGAAAAAGCTGCGGAAAAAACTGCTAAAACGTTGGAAAGAGTTGCTTAGAAAGAAAACAATCGCATAACTTTTTTTAATTAATAGCCCTTCTACACNNAATTTTATCAAAAGATGTTGTTTGGAAATTGTTTTGTGTTCTCCAGTCAGGTATGATTGAATTTACATATACTATTATTTTTCCTCTAACACTTAAAACGACCGTTCAAATAAATCCTTTTTATTTGGATTACTCACAATACATATACATCATGTAAAAAAGACTTTATTAGAAAATTGTTTTGTGTTCCTCAGTCAGGTATGATGAGGATAAATAAAGGTGTCATAAAAAGTAAATCTTGTACAAAATAAGTAATAAAGCTAGTAGCTTTATTTGTTTTTTATGTACTGAAAAGAAACCGATTATATTAGCATCATGTTGTAATACATGAAAATAATGCTGTTTTTATATATAATGAAGTAAGCAAACAAAGTATTTAAGGAGCGATTTAAAATGATTTACAAAGTTTATTATCAAGAAAGCGCGACTGAGGTGCCAGTGCGCGAAAAAACTAAAACAGTCTATGTAAAAGCTGGGACCGTACGTGAAGTGCGAAATAAACTAAAAGGTCAACCATATAACATTGAGTTCGTTACCCTTGTAGAAGAAGCATATTTGGAATACGAGGAACAACACGAAGACTTTAAAGTATTGGAGCTATAATATATGAAATTTGTTAAAAATGACCAAACCGCTGTTTTCGCACTAGGCGGTCTTGGGGAAATCGGTAAAAATACGTACGCAGTTCAATTTCAAGATGAAATTATCCTAATCGATGCTGGGATTAAATTCCCTGAAGATGAATTACTTGGTATCGATTATGTAATTCCTGATTATTCCTACTTAGTGAAAAATGAAGATAAGATTAAAGGATTATTCGTAACACATGGACACGAAGATCATATCGGCGGAATCCCTTATCTTCTAAAACAAATCAACGTCCCTATTTACGGCGGTAAATTAGCACTAGGATTAATTAAAAATAAACTTGAAGAACACGGATTATTAAGACAAACAAAACTAATTGAAATTCAAGAAGACGATGTTATTAAATTTAGAAAAACGTCCGTTACGTTTTTCAGAACGACACATAGTATTCCTGATTCTTATGGTATTGTTGTCAAAACACCACCTGGTCAAATTGTACATACTGGAGACTTCAAGTTCGATTTCACACCTGTAGGTGAACCGGCAAACTTAACAAAGATGGCTGAAATCGGTAAAGAAGGAGTTCTTTGTTTACTATCTGACAGTACAAACAGTGAAGTTCCTCATTTTACAATGAGTGAAAGACGCGTTGGTGAGAGCATTCATGATATATTCCGTAAAGTTGAAGGTCGTGTAATATTCGCAACTTTCGCATCAAATATTCATCGTCTTCAACAAGTAGTTGAAGCTGCGGTTGAAAATGGTCGTAAAATTGCTGTATTCGGAAGAAGTATGGAGGCTGCAATTGAAATCGGTCAAGAGTTAGGCTATATTCGTTGTCCAAAAGACACTTTTATTGAACATCAACAAATTAATCGACTTCCAGCTAATAAAGTTACGATCCTTTGTACAGGAAGCCAAGGTGAACCAATGGCCGCCTTATCAAGAATAGCTAATGGTACACACCGTCAAATTCAAATTATTCCTGGAGATACAGTTGTTTTCTCTTCTTCACCAATCCCAGGTAATACAATTAGTGTTTCCCGTACAATTAATATGCTTTTCAAGGCGGGGGCAGATGTAATTCACGGTGCTTTAAGTGATATTCATACATCTGGTCACGGTGGTCAAGAAGAACAAAAATTAATGATTCGTCTTATGAAACCAAAATTCTTCATGCCAATCCATGGAGAATACCGTATGCAAAAACATCATGCGCAACACGCAATCGATTGTGGCGTACCTGAATCAAATTGCTTCTTAATGGATAATGGCGAAGTATTAGCCTTGAGCAATAATACAGCTCAAGTGGCTGGAAAAATCCAAGCAGGATCAGTATACATCGATGGTAATGGTGTAGGTGACATTGGCAACATCGTACTTCGAGATCGTCGCATTCTTTCTGAGGAAGGATTAGTTGTTGTTGTTGTCAGCATCAACATGAAAGAATTCAAAATCTCTGCTGGCCCAGACATTATTTCACGTGGATTCGTATATATGCGCGAATCAGGTGACTTAATCAGTGATGCTCAAAGCTTAATTAAAAAACATTTAAATAAAGTAATGGAAAGAAGAACAAGTCAATGGTCTGAAATTAAAAATGAAATTACTGACACATTAGCTCCTTTCCTTTACGAAAAGACAAAACGTCGCCCAATGATCCTTCCAATCATTATGGAAGTAGATAGTAATAAAGGGAATTAATTTATATTTATTAACGTATTAAAGATAAATTAATAAATAAGAGTAAAAGAAGTTCGTAATCTATATCATGTAGATTACGAACTTCTTTTTTGGTTGCTTCTATTTTATTTCTCTGCTTATTTTACCTACTATTCCTCCTCATGTTACTCATAAAAAAAACGACTCTATATTATGAATGTAAGAGTCGTCTTTTGGTTTATTAACTATGATCTACTACTTTCTTCTCAAATCGTGAAATATCTTGGTCTGCACCTATTACGATTAAAACATCTCCAACTTGAATTGTTTCCGTTGCAGAAGGAGAAACAATAATTTCACTACCCCTTTTAAAGGCTACAATATTTATCCCATATCGAGCTCGAATATCTAAATCAATTAATGTTTTACCGTCTATCTTTTTACTAGCCACAATCTCAACAATCGAATGTTCATCAGAAAGCTCTAAATAATCCAGAACATTATTCGATGCTACTTTATGTGCAATTCTTCTTCCCATATCACGTTCAGGATGAACAACATAATCTGCACCAATCTTAATTAAAACTTTCTCATGATAATCGTTTGTAGCTTTTACTGTAATATCTCTAACACCTAACTCTTTAAGCATTAAGGTAGTTAATATACTTGCTTGTATGTTGTCGCCAATGGCAACGATTACGTGATCGAAATTACGAATACCTAGACTTTTCAATACTGATTCATCAGTTGTATCTCCTATCACAGCGTGTGAAGCAATTGAAGCGAATTCATTGACACGATCTTCATCATGATCAATAGCTAATACTTCCATTCCTTGCTTTACAAGTTCACGACAAATACTGCCACCAAAACGGCCTAATCCTATTACTGCAAATTCTTTCTTCAAGGTATACTCCTCCATGATAGTAATACTTTAATATGCTCATATTCTATCACATAGCAAGTAATGAAACCATGTCCTTCTTGTTAAAATTACAAGTTTAAGAATACCTCCACATATCTTTTTAGTTTGCTTATCCCGTTCTAACTGGCGCTAAGACTCCCA
>NZ_JBALMO010000004.1:30534-36051 GCF_036963345.1 Bacillus sp. JJ722 | reverse complement strand
TAAGTGGGAGATTAAGCACTGGTTAGAATCAGATTGGTCCAACTAATAATCGGCGGGAGTTAAACGCCCCCACCGATTAAAATTTCACTTTATTGTTTTACTGTAAAAACTAAAAGAAGCCATGCATCAGACAAGCGGTTCTTGTTGGCGACTGTGTTTTTAAGAACCGCTTAGTCTTATGCAAGACAAAAGTTACATACGAAAAAATCATATACATTCACTTACTATTGTTCACTTTGTGTCGATTCATCCAATACGCGATTCACGCGCTTTTCAAGCATTTTCATTCCACTACCACCCGCTTGGAAATGACGAAGTACACCGGTCTTATCAAATACATAATAAGCAGGTACATATTGATTTTCAAAAGCTTCATTTAGTTTTAAATCCCCGTCGATAAAGATTGGTTGAGTAATATTATGCTCGGCGGCAACTGCTTTAATTTCATCCAAATCTAAATCCTTTTCAGATCGGGGCATATGCACAGCAATAACATTTAGACGATCTTGATATTGATCTCTAAATTCATTGATATTTGGCATTGCTTCTTTACAAAGATGACAAGAGGTTGACCAAAAATGGATTAACGTAGGTTTATCAGCAATAAGTTGGTCTCTTGTTACTTCGCCGTTTAACCATTCAGTAGCCCCTAACAATTCAGGCATTTCAGCACGTAATTTCATCGTATCCACTCCTAGAATAGTCTATATTCCATTATTATATATAATGGAACTAACACAAAGAGGTTGTCCAAAGTTGGTACTTAAGACAACCTCTATTGCTATGAAAAAAATTAAAGTGTTTTTTGACCTGGTTTCCAGTTTACTGGACATAGACCACCCGTTTGAAGTGCTTGAAGTACGCGAAGAGTTTCATCTACGCTACGTCCAATGTTGTTGTGGTTAATTACAGAGTATTGTAACTCACCTTCTGGATTGATTATGTAAAGTCCACGAAGAGCAATACCTTCTTCTTCAATTAATACGCCATATTCACGAGAGATAGCATGGTTTGTGTCAGCTGCTAATGGATAATTTAATTGACCAAGACCATTGTCGTTACGGTCTGTGTTAATCCAAGCTAAGTGAGTGTGAATAGTATCAGTAGAAACACCAATTACTTCAGCATCAAGATCTTGAAACTCATCGTAACGATCAGACATAGCTGTGATTTCTGTTGGACATACAAATGTAAAGTCCATTGGATAGAAGAATAGAACAGTCCATTTGTCATTCTTCATATTTTCTTCTAAGCTTACTTTTCCAAATTCCTTATTAGCTAAAACTGCATCCATTTCAAAGCGTGGTGCTTGTTTACCTACCATACGTTCCGGCATGTATAATCCCTCCAAAAGTAAATTATATATTAACTGAGAAATTGGTTAATTAATTCTCAATTAGAAACATATTCCAATAACGATTATACGGATATAGATTTAAAAAGTCAAATAGTTGTCAGAAATTAGTATAAAATAATATTAATTATAAATAATCTAAAAATTTTTATAATTCGGATCGAATTTCTACAATTATCTTCATGGTTAATTGTATCATTTTTTAGAATTCCAAGAAAACAAAAAGCATTATTACTTTATTGACAAAAAAAGTGATTCAATATGTAGTCTTCTACTACATCGTTGAACCACTTTCTAATTAATTATTTCCCTTCCAAGCTATGTATGAAGTAAGTAGCGATATGGCACTTGGAATTGCCTTTTCATTTGGATTTAACTTCGCATGGTGAAGTCCGTATTGCGAGTCGACACCAAGCCAAAACATGAAACCAGGTATTTCCTTCAGCATATATCCAAAGTCTTCACCCGTCATTGCTTCATTACATTCAATTACATTCATTTCGGTTTGTTCTTTAGTAAAATGCATAAATTCTTTTGTTAAATGTTCTTCATTGAATACTTGATAATACATTGCACCATAATCGATAACTGTTTCACATTCAAATCCCATTTTAATGCCCTCTACAAGAGCTTCTATACGTGATTTTACTTTCTTCATACTATCAGCCGATAAAGTACGAATTGTACCCTCTAAACGAGCGTTTTCCGCAATTACATTTTGCACTGTTCCCCCAGTAATCTTCCCTACTGTAATAACAGCTGAATCAAGTGGGTCAACATTTCTAGCAATAATCGTTTGTAGTTGATTCACTAACTGACAAGCAGCTACAACCATATCATTTGTATTATGCGGATAGGCAGCGTGACCACCCTTCCCTTTTAATTCAATAAATAATTCAGATGTATTTGCAAACAGCAAGCCTGGCTTTACAGCAATTGTTCCCACTGGATATTCTGGTGCAATATGTAAACCAATCATCGTATCTGGCATCCAACGCTTCATTTCCTCTGATTGCATCATTGGAAGTGCTCCACCCGGCCCCTCTTCGGCTGGTTGAAAAACAAATAGCACATGATCACGGATTGGATGATGTACAAAATGCGTAAGCACTCCTAGCGCGATACTCATATGAAAGTCATGACCACATGCATGCATACGACCTTCGTGCTCAGAAGCAAAAGCTAAACCTGTTTGCTCGACAACAGGCAAACCATCAATATCAGCACGATAACCTATTGTTTTAGTGGCATTTAACCCTTTCACTTTAACAAGAATGCCCGTTTTCCACGTTTCAATTTCTAACCTCTCAGCAGGAAGTCCATTAAGATATTCTAAAAGAAAGGCTTGTGTTTTAAACTCTTGAAAACCTATCTCTGGCATTGTATGTAATTTTCGTCTAATTTCTACAAAAGGTGACAATGAACTCAATACATTCTACCTCCTTTTCTTTTTAAAAAAAGTGACCGGACATGTACACTAAGAAGCATACATGTTGGTCACCTAAAAAAACAAAATTACAGTTTACGTAACTCTTGCATAATTTCAGTTTTTGATTTTGTCTTATCGTCGATTTGCTTAATCACTCTTGCTGGAGCTCCAACTGCAACAGAGTATGCTGGAATGTCTTCAGTAACGATAGCTCCCGCTGCAATAACAGATCCTTTACCAACTTTTACGCCTTCAAGAACAACTGCATTTGCACCGATTAGAACATCATCTTCAATAATTACAGGTTGTGCTGAAGGTGGCTCAATAACCCCAGCAAGAACTGCTCCTGCACCGATGTGACAGTTGCTTCCCACAGTTGCTCTTCCACCTAAAATTGCATTCATGTCGATCATTGTACCTTCGCCAATTACAGCACCGATATTGATAGAAGCACCCATCATAATTACAGCATTGTCACCAATTTCAACTTGATCACGAATGATTGCACCTGGCTCAATACGTGCTTTAATATCCTTTAAATCTAACATTGGAATCGCTGAATTTCTACGATCATTTTCTACAACATAATCTTCAATTTTATCGTTATTAGCAACAATTGCTTCATTAATTTCTGACCATTCACCAAAGATAACCCCTGTATTACCAGTAATGAAAGCTTTTGCAGATTCACCAAAGTTAATGCCTTCTAAATCACCTTTAATATAAACTTTAACTGGTGTAGATTTTTTTGCGTTTGCGATGTAAGAAATAATCTCGCGTGCATCTAACATTTTCATTATGAATTCCTCCCTATAACAACTGAAAAATAAACTAATCTATACTTTATCAAACAGTATAGTGTAAGACAAGTTAAACCTTTTTACTCTAATGATTATATCATTAGTTCGACTGTTTGATGTATTCTTGGACCACTTCAACAAATGCTTGAACTTGTTGCAATTGAAATGCTTTTTCATAACCTAGTAGCCACGTATCGCGCTCAAGCTGTTCATTCGATTCATCTAATAATGGAATTTTATATATGTTTTTTTCAAGATTTTGAATTGTTATTGCTGGTAAGATTGCATAACCAATGCCGTTTAAAGCCATTTGTTTACACGTTTCAATTTGATCGACAACAATCGTTTTCTTCGGTGTACTTTGAAAGTGACGATGCCACCAATCCTGCATTTCTTGATAATAATTCGAATCACTCTTAAATTGAATAAATGGACGGTTTGTTTCAAGAACTTGTTCCAGTCTATTCATTTCAGTATCTACTAAATATAATTGATCTTTGAATAAATGATGTCTAACTCCCTTCCAATCAGGCGTACCGCGGATAATACCAATATGTACTGTACCATCATGTAACGCTTTAAGGATTTCACTGCTCCAACCTGTAATTAACGAAATTTGCGCATGTGGATACTTATTAACATAGCTCTTTAATACTTTTGGAAGCCAATTTTGACCAACAATAGTGGCGCAAGCAATCTTTAAGGTACCATAAACCTTATTATCCATCGCTTGAATTTCTTCTCGTACTTTTTCTTCTCTTTCCAACACACTATTGGCAAGCTTAACAACTTCTTCTCCAGCAGGTGTTAAAGTTAAACCTTTTTGTGAACGAATGAATATTTGAGTTTGCCATGCTTTTTCAATGGTTTGTAATCGTTGAGACAATGCTGGCTGTGATACAAATAAACGCTCCGCTGCTTTGCGCATATTCATTTCTTGTGCTAAAACCGATAATAATTGATATTCTGAAAAATTCATTGTATGTACCTCTTCATAACTATTTCTTATAGTTCTCTATTACTTTAATGATATTTCAATTATAACAAAATGGTTTTATGCTTATGAAGTAAGGAGATGGTGCTTGTGACAGAATTTTTATTAATACTATTAGGATTTACGGTAGCACTCGTTGGAACATTAGCAGGTGGTGGTGGCTTAATTGGCATGCCGGCACTCCTTTTCTTCCAGCTACCCATTCACAGCGCCATTGCCACAGCCAAGTTCGCCAATACTATCAGTTCTTTTTCGAGCTTCTATCAACTATTGCGACAAAAGAAAATAGTTTGGAAGCAAGCACTTTATCTAATCCCATTTGCAGCCGGTGGTGGCATGATTGGGGGTCTAATTACAAATTCTATTTCCGAGGATTTAATGACATCAATCGCCATCATTTTATTAAGCGGCGCCTTTATATTATCACTAGTGAAAAAACCAACATTTGAAGCGAATACAAACTGGGTATTACCAAAAAAGATTTTACCTATTTTATTTATCATTAGCATTTATGATGGCATGTTTGGCCCAGGACAAGTTACTCTCTTAATGTACACTTTCCTATTGTCAGGAGCGTCATTTATGGAAGCTGTCGCGTATTCTAGATTCCAAACATTTATTAGCTGTTTCTTCGCTTTTACACAATACGCTATTAGCGGCAACTTTATTTGGTCGGTAGGGATTTTCTATGCGATTGGAAGCCTGTCCGGTTCTATAGTGGCAATAAGGCTTGCACCAAAAATTTCTATAAACACACTAAAAAAACTGCTTCATTTCATAACCGTTGCTTTAATTGTTTCATTATGTGTTCAACTTTTTCAATAATCGATTACTATTCTTTCGTACATAGAAAAGCGCAAGCGCACGGTTAGCTTCGTATGGACTGGAGCCCTCCTACTGAGATAAAGGATACACGAAGAGACGGTAGTCGATTCGATGT
>NZ_JBALMO010000004.1:1084-30371 GCF_036963345.1 Bacillus sp. JJ722 | reverse complement strand
TGTCTTATGCTTGTCGGGGCTAAACGGGCCGATTCCGCATTTCTCCGTTGACTTATCGTAGGGAGGATGGTGAAGTCCACTAGGAGCTGGGCGCTGGAGCTAGACACCCCACAATCTTTAAAAAAGCCGGCTTGAAAATAACTTCTAAGCCGGCTACCATAGTATTCTTATGATCTTTCTTAAAACAAGTAACCGACCTTATTAATCCTCAAGGTTATCATACACATTTTTAAGAATAGATCTTCTCGTTAAAATTCCTTCAAAAATGCCTTCCTCATTTTCCACACAAACAAATGGGTGGTCAATCAATAATTCAAAACCACGTTTTAATGAATCATCCATGCGCAATCTTGGAATATTAACATTCATCACATCGCTAACTTTCATTTCTTCTAACTTTTCAAATTCAATTCTCTCTAACCCCAGAATAGCGTCTAGAATTAAAGGAGAGCTTATCAGTCCATATAATTTAAAATGTGGATCTAATACCGGTATGGCTGTATAGCCGCTTTTAGTTAAAACTAATAAACCATGTTCCAAATTATTAGCAAATTGGACATGAGCTACTCTTTCAGCAGATATAACAAAAGGTTCAATCGGTGAAGTAAGCAATTCTATATTATTACTTGTTAACATAATTTTAATCCCTACTTTATAATAAAGAATATATTCTTTTTACTTATTTTAGCATATTTTTAATTGCTGTTCTTGTCGGTTGGAAAAATTAGCCGTTAATTCTTATTCTTTCTGCCCTCCAATAGCTTCCGAATCGCTATTAGTTCTTTTTTGGTAGTCATTAATTCAGCAAGCATGAGCAAAATAATAAACAACATGACAACTAAAATGAGTGTTTGCAAACTCATTACCACCCTTACAACTTTATTAACCGTATTATAACACACCTAGAATGTCAAAAGATTGTTGAAAGAAAAAAGCAGCATAAAAAAAGAGTCCAAAAATGGACTCTTACGCTTGTAATAGATCGAAAATCTCAATTGTAATCATATCGATGTTATCGAATTGATACTTAGATGATTTTCCCTTTTCATCGTATACTTCTAATTCAAACATAGCTGTTTTATTATAGAATGTTACTTGACATTTTTTAACACCATCTATTTCAAAAAAGCGTTGTGCAGTTTCTGTTTCCTTTGCTTGTTCTTGTAGATTATTCAGTCTTGTAATGATGCCTTGTAGTTGGGACATAGTGCATCTCCTTTCAATATGTAGCAGAATTCTTTCCGGTAGTTTTCACTATAACATAAAATATTATCCACCCGCTACGCCTAAGTAAATTCTGAATTTTTAATCATTATTTACATAATGCACATTTACTTTTAAAATAATAGTATCATTGCCTTAGGAGGGTTATATTATGTCTTCTGTTGAACAAATTAATAGTACTATTTATTGTATCGATTGTCACGACTTACAAAGAGAAAAAAGAACAGGTTGTTATGTTATAAAAGGAAAAAAGGTAACAATCATCGAAACCTCTGCCAGTCCCTCCATACCATACATATTAAAAGGACTTGAAGAACTCAACATTCACTTACACGATATTGAGCATATTATCGTTACACATATTCATTTAGATCATGCTGGTGGAGCTGGGCTACTTCTTGAAAAATGTCCAAACGCAAACGTAATTGTTCACACTAAAGGAGCTAGACATCTAGAAGATCCAAGCAGACTAATTGCCGGTGCACGAGCTGTATACGGAGAGGACTTCGACAATCTATTTAATCCAATTGTACCGATTCCAAAAGACCGATTAACCGTTGTACAACATGGTGAACAATTAGTTATAGAAAATCGAACATTAACATTTTATGATTCACCTGGACATGCTAATCATCATATTGCCATCCATGATTCTTTATCAAATGGTATATTTACTGGTGATACAGCCGGAATATACTATCGCGAACTCGATGATAGCCCTGCTCTATTATTCCTGCCTTCTACTTCTCCCAGCCAATTCAACCCTAAAGCTATGGAGAAATCGATTGCATTATTTGAAAGCCTTAATCCTGATTGTATATACTTTGGTCATTACGGTCATAGCAATAATCCTACCGAATTATTTAAGCAACTACGTCACTGGCTACCAATCTTTATTGAGTGTGGTAGACTAGCTATGAAAGAATCAACAGATACTGATGACAGGATGAAGATAGCGAGCGACTTATTAATGAAACGATTTACAGAATATTTAGGAGCATATCATATCCATCGAGAACATCCTGTTTATGAAATTTTAGAGCTGGATGCTAAAGTATCTGCTATGGGTATTATTGATGCATTGTTAAAAGGTGTCATTACAGAATAATCTCGGAAGTGATACAATCACCTATGCTATAATACTTCTTTAAGAACTTTTTTGGAGGAATCTATGCAAGCAGTTATTGTTTACACCCAACCAAATTGTCCGCCATGTGAATTTACAAAACTTTACTTGAAGAATCATGGTATACCTTTTGAAGAGAAAAACATTGCACGTGACAGTAAAGCTAAGAAAGAAATGATGGTTAAATACGATGCTTATTCCACTCCAGTCATCGTTATTGGAGAAGAAGTACTCATTGGATTTGATCAAGAAAAGATTGAAAAACTGTTATCTTTATAAACTACAATGCGTAAGCGTACAATTAGCTTCAAAGAGCTAATAATGGTTCGAGAAAAATCCAGTGCTTGACGCTTAATATCACCAAAAAGAGATTGCCAGAAATATTTTTCAGGCAATCTCTTTTTTACATTACGACTTAAAACAAATCATGCTCGTATAAATAATCATAAGATAAATCGATAAATAAATATTCGCTTTCATTTAATGGAATGGAGAATGTTCTAGTCGTTACCCCTGTATCGATATCACTATACGGATCAGAAAACTCACCCTTTTGGTCATTTCTCATCTTAATAATTGTTTTCAAGAAATAAGGTCTCCAGCTCCAATTCTTATTTTGATATTCATCTTGAATGATCCATTCGCTATGCTGCCTTAAAATATTAGGAGATGTTTGAAAACCATCTTCATCACAAACATACAGTCGAAAAGAAAAAGCTTCTAGTGACTTTGCTAGTCCCTTTAACTGTTCTATATCTGCACTTAAAAGCTTCGATTTCTGCACTATTGTACGAATTTCGTCCTGTAGCTGCTTCTTCTTATTAAACTTTTGCTCCAAACTTCTCTTCTCAGCAACTATAAAACTATGACATTCCTTTTTAAAACGGTCTTTTAATTGCTCCTTATTTATAAAATTAGCATTTGGCTCTGCCAAATAGAAACCTTGATAATATCTTCCACTATTTCGCCATGCAAACTGTAACTGATACACCGTTTCAATGCTTTCAAAAAGAAGCGTAGCACCAATTTTTCGTGCTAGGACACCAATCGAAGCAATAACATCCTTATGTGTATCCCAGCCTTGATATTTCAATTGTTCTAGATTGACTTTTAAAATTTGGGGAGACAATGTAGAAATGCGGTCTAGATGACTATCAGCACCTAAATGATCAATAGCGACTTTAATGCCATAGGTTTTATAATATGACAACAGATGGTGTAAACTCTCCATATCGCCATCAAATTTCTTCTCAGAAAGCTCAATAACGATCCGCGACATATTTTCTTCACTTACATATTCTTTTACAATTTCAAGGAATCCTTCTCCGTGGTCAAGCATCAATAGATTTGGATCTCGATTGATAAATATTAAAAATTCATCTTCCATGTCCTTCATCTTCTCAAGTGCCAGTCGAAGTACATGATTATCTACTTCCACTCTATACTCATCCGGGACTGATTCATCTTGAAAAAAAGATCCTAAACTTTCTACACCTGAATCATTTACATATCTTCCTAAAATCTCATACCCGATCACAACATGATCATCTGCACTAAAAATAGGTTGAAAAAATGGTTGTAGATGTTCAAGATTTGTCAACACTTCCATTGCATCCATGTTGTACCCTCCGAACATATTCATGATAGCTAAATTATACCATTATTGTAAAACAGGTTGTAGTTTAAAGCACTGAGTTAAATGGCCTAAAATCCTTACTTTACATTTGCTCCCCGTGGGACTCACATCTTGAATTATTATTAAATCAGATTCCACATTTTTCACAAAACAATCAAATTCTGCCTTTTTTACTTTATTAACAGTTATAAATAGAGTAAAATTATATTATTTTATAAATAAGAAAATTACAAAAAGAGAGATAATTTAACTCAGTTTTATATTTTAAACGAACAAAAAAAGGAAAAGGATGCTGTTTAAAATGAAATTGGAGCCAGAATCACTCAATCTAAAGGATTATGTAGTTGAAACCGATGTAGTTGATTACTCTCATTATTTAATTCGAACTAAAGCAATACAATTATTTCATGATAAACGAAGTGACATCGAAAAAGTCCAATCTGCATTTCTTTATGTACGAGATCATATTTCACATTCTTGGGACATACAAAGTCGGAAAGTAACTCGAAAAGCCTCAGATGTTCTTGAATTTAAATCAGGTATTTGTTATGCAAAATCGAATCTAATAGCAGCTTTATTACGTTCTGAAGGTATCCCTACAGGATTTTGTTATCAACGCCTTATGACCTTTGATACGCCTGAAAAAGGCTATTGTTTACACGCACTAAATGCAGTATATATTCAATCATTACAACGTTGGGTTCGTTTTGATACAAGAGGGAATAAACCTGGAATTAATGCTGATTTTTCTATAAATCGAGAAAAACTAGCCTTCTACCCGAATGAAGACATTGGTGAGAAAGACTTCCCTACCATTTATATAAATCCTAATCCAAGAACGCTTGCAACTTTAGAAACCTGTTCAGACGCAATTGAAATGTATAATTACTTCTTACCAGATTCATTGTAAGAAAAAATAAAAAAAGATAAAACCTTTATAGGCTTTATCTTTTTTATCCCATTATTCTAGAAAGGAAAGAACAGTGGAATTGCAATTAGTACAAATATCCCAACAAATATTTGTAATGGTACTCCAACTCTTACAAAATCATTAAATTTATATCCTCCTGCTGTCATAACCAATGCATTTGTTGGGGATGCAACTGGTGTTGAAAATGACATACTTGCAGCTACAGCCACGCACACAAGTAATGGATATGGACTTATTCCCATTCCAATAGCTGTTGTAATTGCAATTGGCGCTAAAATAATCGCAGTAGCGGTATTGCTAATAAATTGTGAAAGTATCGTTGTTATGAGATATAAACTAATTAAAATTCCATAAGGACCAAAATTACCAAAAATATTTAGCATACCATTACTAATAAACTGTACTCCACCTGTTTTTTCAAGTGCAATAGCCATCGGTAACATGGTACTGATTAAGATCACTGATTCCCATTGAATTTTTTTATAAGCTATCTCAATAGAACGAATGCATCCCGTAGCAATCATTAAAAAAGCAGAAATAGAAACACTCATAACTGGTGAAACGACCTCAAATATCAACAAAATAAGCATGAACGCTAGGATGGCCGCTGCAATTGGAGATTTTCCACTTGAATAAACAATATTGGCTTCTTCGGATACCGTGCCGAGTATGACAACATCATGCTTATCTTTGGATAACATCTCGATATCTTCCCATTTCCCATGAATAAGCAATGCATCTCCTAACTTCAATTTCTCTTTCATGAAATCAGTATGGATGTACTCACCTTTACGATTAATTGCTAGAACGTTACACGAATACTTTTCTCTGAAATGAGCATCAACAATCGTCTGATCTTCCATACTTGAATGAGGAGCAATTAATATTTCTGTCATTCCATAAGATTTCCCCAGAAAATGTGCTTTTATATCAGCTGAATCAAATGATTTCTGTTCTAATTCATAACGTTTTACAAATCGTTCTACTTCTTTCATTCCACCAAACACTAATAATAAATCATGAGGATGCACAATTTCATTCGCTCTAGCAACAATAGCTTGCTTCGATTGTTTTATCGATAACTTCTCTTTATTAATACGTTCGATTTCAATAACAGTTATTTCAAAGTTTAATGGCAATTTCAAATCAGCCAATCTTTCACCAACAATGTCTGACATTTCAGGAACATATACGAAGTGCAGTTGGTCATATACTTTATATAACCCTGCCAACTCACCGCTAGACAAACTTTTCCCATAGGATGATGGAGTTGCTGCATGATTCGGCAATAGCTTTCTCCCTATCGTCATCATGAACACCAACCCTGCCATTAACGCAATAATTCCTATTCCCGTTAGTGCAAAAAAGCCTAGATTCTCATATCCAGCTTTCACTAGTGCATCACTAACAACTAAATTGGGAGGCGTACCAATAATGGTTAACAAACCACCTAAACTACTAGCAAATGTCAATGGCAACAGAAAGCGTGATGGACTTACGTTCTGTTCTAACGCAATACTTATAATAACAGGCAACAAAACAGCTACGGTACCTGTGCTACTTAATACAGCACTAAATAGTCCAACAGTTACGATAAGAATGAACAATAATTTACGCTCACTATTACCCCCTAACCGCAGCAATGAGTTTCCAATATTTCTTGCTAAACCTGAA
Source organism: Bacillus sp. JJ722 (assembly GCF_036963345.1). Taxonomy (NCBI): domain Bacteria; kingdom Bacillati; phylum Bacillota; class Bacilli; order Caryophanales; family Bacillaceae; genus Bacillus; species Bacillus sp. JJ722. The sequence goes on along the minus strand of NZ_JBALMO010000004.1, from coordinate 23,780 downwards.
TCAAAGATACCAGCACCAACTACAAATAAACCAGCTATCATAATAACAACCGGATTCGAAAAGCCCGATAATGCTTCTTCCGGTGTGAGAATTCCTAATATCGTAAGAGCTAATAGAGATCCAACAGCAATTAAATCTGGTCTAAATTTACTCTGTATAAATAATAAAGTAACAATTAGTAATATAAAAAAAGTGATGATCATAGGATGTATAATCATAAAGGACCCCCACTAAAATGCAATAAGAATTTTTTTCATTCCTTCTATGTAATTAAAAAATGATATACTTTAGAAAACGTTTTTACACTTATATTTTGTAAAATAATAAAACATAATAACTCAACAATAATTAAAAATAATATTTCAAGAATAATTCATCACATATGATTGGTTTGAAATGAAATGAAAAAGAAAATTACCCGAAGAACATTTTTAAAACGAAGTATAGCTACTTTACTCTCAATTTCTGGAATCGGAGTAAGCAGTCGTTATTACGCTGAGTACATCGAACCATATTGGATTGATATTACTTATCATACCATTTCTGATGAACATATTCCAAATGGATTCTCAGGGTCAACAATCGTACAATTTAGTGACACCCATTTAGGTTTTCAATATCAATTAAATGACCTCAATAAAACGGTGGGATTAATAAACGAGCTTAAACCTGATCTTATCGTATTTACAGGTGACTTAATGGATAATCCGAATCATTATCAATATCCTACTAGAATAGTACCTATTTTACAAAAGCTACACGCATCTTTAGGAAAGCTCTGTATATATGGCAATCATGATCATGGAGGATACGGATCGAATTTATATAGAAAGACAATGGAGGATAGTGGTTTTATTGTATTACACAATTCAAATACTATCATTAAAAATAAAATGAACCAATCCATCTATATATCTGGATTAGATGATGCCATGTTAGGGAAGCCCGATTGGGGAAAAGCTCTCCACAACATTCCCCAAAATGCCTATTCCATCCTTCTCTCCCACGCACCTGATTTTGCGGATCGGGCCAATAATGAACCCATTTCTTTACAATTAAGTGGCCATAGTCATGGTGGACAAGTCAAAATTCCTTTCTATGGAGCTCTCGTTACGCCACCCTTTGCGAAGAAATATTATGAAGGAATGTATGAGTTAGAAAATATGAAATTATATGTAAATAAAGGACTAGGAACAACTCGATTACCTTTTCGCTTCTTAGCCAGACCTGAAATTACCGTCTTTACTTTACAATCAATTTAGAACAAAAGCAACTGTCTATTCTGAATTAATAGCGATATCACCAAAGAGCCATGCTCGTAAAATGCGAACATGGCTTCTTTTATTATTTACATTAAACTTGCTTTTTAAAATATCGTTCTTCAATCTCACTTATTGGCAATGGTATACTAAAGTAAAACCCCTGCGCTTTTTCACAATTTACACTCCGCAAGAAATCCGCTTGTTCTTCTGTTTCTACACCTTCTGCTATTACTTCTAAGCCTAGACTATGCGCTAAATAAATTATAGTAGTAATAATGGCCGCATCCTTACGATCTGAAAGCACCTCTCTAACGAAAGAGCGATCAATCTTTAACGTATCCAGCGGGAACTGCTTTAGATAACTTAAGGAAGAGTATCCCGTACCAAAGTCATCTACAGAAATTGACACACCTAACCACTTTAATTTGTTTAACATTTGTAAAGCTTCAGATGTATCCTACATAGCCCCTTCTGTTATTTCGATTTCTAACAGGGCAGGATTTATACTATATTTATTAAGTAACGATTGGATTACATCTTTTAAACTTGGCTGCAAGAACTGTTTAGGTGATAGATTCACCGCAATTTTTACAGGTTCAAATCCTTTCTCATTCCATAATTGAATGACTTTGCACACTTCTTCAATGACCCATTCCCCAATAGGAATAATTAACCCCGTATCTTCTGCTATCGGAATAAATTCAGCTGGTGAAACAAAACCAAAGGCAGAATTTTGCCAACGGAGCAATGCTTCAATACTAGTAATTTCTCTAGTGATCAAATCGATCTGCGGTTGAAAATAAACGGAGAGTTCATTTCTCTCTATAGCTCTTCTTAATTTAGCCTCCATCTTAAATACATTTGGAAGATGTTCATGTAGTTTGGTACTATAAAATTGAAAATGCCCTCTGCCGCTTGCTTTCACTTGATATAATGCTCCATCTGCTTTTCTTATTAATGTCTCACTATCTAAACCATCAATTGGATAAATAGAAATACCAATACTAGGCGTCACAAAATAGTCTTGTCCATTAATTACAAATGATTCATAAAAACTCGCATACACTTTTGTAGCAAAAAGAACCACCGAATCACGATTTATACGAGGTAGTATTACAACATAATTGACTCCACTTATTCTATAAACAGAATAATCGTAATTTTCTATGGATAACAATCGTTCACCTACGCTCTTTAAGAGTAGATCTCGCATATAATACCCCATCGAATCATTGAACAACTTAAAACGATCTAAATCTATTTATAAAACAGCTATTTCATTATCATCTAATTTAGCTTTTTCTATTTCTAAATCTAAATTGTTAAATAAAGCTTTACGATTATAAAGCCCTGTCAAAAAATCATTAAAGCATGTGTTTATCTTCATTCTTCACTGGCATTAGAAAAATGTCAGAAACACAATCTTTCATAAACATATTATTTAGCGACAATCTAGTAACCTGTTCCGTTTCAAAGCCCATCACAAGTTGAAATTGACGTTTCATTGCAATGGCTATACATTCATTATGGACATCTTCAATAAGCTTTCCTATAGACCCTTCTGTTATCCATCCGGGATTAAAAGCATTTTGATTAGCATATACATAACGAAAACGCCGCTCTTCCTCCACCTGCATAATGATCAGAGAATCTTTAATTCTTTTAAATGCATTATCTAAAATGTTCTTTCCTTGCATCAAAAGGAAATGATCAATATCTTTTCTATGTTGAAATTGCATCACATTATTTCTCACTATCATCACACCTTACATATAATGCGAAACTACCACTACTATCTTCCTTTTATTTATACATTATTTCCCTGATAGTTATCATCATTATATTTCTATTTTTTCCGAAATACAACATAAGTCAGAAAATAAAAAACGAAAGGAAAACAGCTAAAGTTAAAAGATTTCAACAATCATTCCTCTAGTCGTTTTCCTATAATAATTAGTTTACTTAGAATTTAAATAATGAATAGCCGATGCTAAATAATAAAGTACACCCTACTATCGTAAGCAGCATATACGTTACGAAATACTTGTATAACTTTTGTTCCCATAGTTGGATTGCTTCTAAACTAAATGTAGAAAAAGTAGTAAACGCTCCAAAAAATCCTGTAAATAGAAACAGAGAAGACATATTCGATTCTATTAAAGAATAAAAAACACCAAATAAAAAAGATCCAACAAAATTGATTAACATAATAAACCACGGAAAACCTCTTTGCGAAAAATATTTTCCTAGTAAAAAACCGCCTAAATAACGACACACTGCACCTAAAAAACCACCTAATCCAACTAATAGGATATTCATGATTGTATTCTCCTATTTCCTTCACCTAATTTCATTCCAAACAATACAGCAATCAATCCTAACATACTTGTCGACAAAACATAGAAAAATGCAACGGGTATGAAATCATGCCATAGATTAAATGTTTCCATAGAAAACGTTGACATTGTTGTTAATCCACCGCAGTATCCTGTTCCTATAAATAGCATTTGTTCCGAAGATAATCTCTTATTATGTAGTAGCGTAGTTGCATAGCCTAAAATGAAACTTCCAACAACATTCACAATCAATGTTGGTATTGGCAATGAATGAGGAACTATAATGGAAATACCGTACCTAGTTAAAGCTCCTAGCGCTCCTCCCAGCCCAACAATCAAACAATTAATAATCATATTCTATTCCTTCCTAGCAATTATTATATTCATCACGATTCTGTTATGTACAGGCTCCATATCATATTATATCCATACAATATTAGAAAAAAAGAAACGGAGGCATAGTAATGTACTATTCTCATTATAGTCCTTATGGAATAATTCCTATATTACAAAATAATGGGCTGATATATAATAATAACCAGATGCGGAATGACCTTGGATATTACGAAGTAAACCCAGAAGATCAACGCTTCTTTCCTTTTCTTCTTCCTTTTGCTTTTGTAGCTGGACTTGCCATTGGGCCATTATTATTTAACAGACCTTACCCTTATCCAATATATACACCTTATCCTGTACCTCAAGCTTATCCTATACCACAACCTTATCCAGTACCGTATCCAACGACAATGTTCAATCAGTCACAGCAAGCCTTCAATCCAGTTTATGGAGGCATAACAGAAAACGTAAATATCTATGCGAAATGAATAAGCTAATCTTAAGAAAAAGCTGCCATTAAAAATAAGGCAGCTTTTGCTATTTGTAAAAAAAAACAAAAAGTATAATATATACATATACAGATTCATCTAAATTAACTTTTCTACTGTTTTATTATGTTCACTTCAATTTAATGAAATATCTATGAAAGAAATCTTAAAAAAAGAAGAATATTTTGATGTTTCTATCACTTTAACATAGCAAAATGTTATAATGACTATGAGAATTCTGTACATAGAAAGGAGTTGCAAAATGGACCATAACAAAACTAAACATCAAACCGTACAGGAACTACCTCAAGCAATATTCATAGTAAATAAACATGCAAAAGCCGCTCCTCAACCAAAAATATTATATGATTTAAAGCAATTGGCTATTAATAAGATGCTTAAAGAAGGTAAAGCAACCAAGCTTGGATTACATTTCTCAAACAATCCTCGAAATGCTCAGCAACAGTCTGATGTCATTATCGAATGCGGAGATTATATTTTTCATTTACCTCCATCTAAAGAAGATATTAAAACATTACCTCATCTAGGAAATCGAATTCCAGACAAGCGAAATCCTAAGACTCAAATGTCTTTATCTAGAGCTAAAGCAATCATTTATAATTATGTAGGGGCACGTGAATCAAAGAAAGAGAATGTTAAATCTTTTAGACATTGTAATACAAAGCCTAAACGTAAAATATCTTCTAATATTTTCACTTCATCTTTTCTTGGAAAAGATCTTTATTGATTATTGTACTAATATGACTTTATTTATACTTAGAGAATAAAAGCGATCTCACTCCCTTCGAAAAGAGAATAAGATCGCTTTTTTATTTTATAAATTAATTACTTCACAGTTTTCATATCAGATTCAAGGATTTGATAAAGTTCTTCAACCAACTGTTTATATTCATAGAAAAAAAGAGGTATGTCCTTCTGCTCAATGTTAGTAAATAAAGCTCGAGCTACTTCTGAGTAATACCAATACTGATCCTCTTTACCTCTAGCAAAGACAGACCACACTGAATCACCCATTTCTTTATGATATTTCATCACATTTGATAAGTTATCAAATTTGTCCGCAGCAATCAGTGCTTTCATTTCCAATGAAGAATCTTTGGCATTTTCGATAGTTTGTAGCTTTCTCTGTCTCCATGAATACAATTGATTCTCAGTGTTAGCATTTACTAGACAACCTACTTCAGAACCAAACTTCCGCTCAATTTCTAGAAGTGGCACAGTTGTATCTTCAACAACATCGTGTAAATATCCAGCAGCCACTACTGTATCACTAAAACCAGCTTCTGCTAATATATTTGCTACATGGTTAGGATGATTCATAAATGGCTCATTATTTAATTTTCTGATTTGACCTCTATGTGCTTCTTCTGCGAATTGCTTTGCTTGAAGAATTAAGTTTGATGGTTTCATGATTTTCTCCAACTCCTCCACATATTTGTGCAGTTAACCTTCATTGTCTAGGCTTGGAGAATTCAAAGAAGTAGTAGTGGAAGATCACTGTCCCACATAGTTCCATTCCTTAGATCATACATTTACCTTCTGCATTTGTAGAAGGTTACTTTAATTTAAGCGCCGATTTATTTATTAACAAATCGGCGCAATATATTCTTTTACAGAAGATATTTGTCAATAAGTGTAATAAGCTCTGCTATTTCAGGTTTACTTACTTGAGCATCTGCTCCTACCATTTGCCCTTTATGTCTCAAATCATTTGTAATTAGTGATGAGAAAATAATTACAGGAAGCTTACTGAGTTCTTTATGAGTTTTAATTCTTTTCGTTAAATGATGTCCATCCATTTGTGGCATTTCAATATCTGTTACAACAAGATGAACATGATCTGTAAGGTTCTTGCCATCCCTCACAAGCCCTTCTAAATAATTGAGTGCATCTTGACCATTTTCAAAGAATTCAACGTATTGGAAACCGGCTTCCGATAAAGTATCGTGCAGAAGCTTTCGCAATAATGGTGAATCTTCAACAGCAACAATTTTCTTATCAGTCCGATCACGCTTCCCAAGCTTCTGTACTTGCTGTACATTAATTCCAGAATCCGGATTTATCTCAACTACAATTTTCTCAAAATCAAGCAATAAAATCATTTCTGAATTTAATTTAATTACACCAATAATTTGACTTTCAAGTCCTTGGTACATTTCAGAAGGTTTTTCAATTTGCCCCCAGGAAATACGATGGATTTGTGTCACACTATGTACGTGAAATACAACTTTCTGCTTATTAAATTCAGCAACGATAAACTTATCTTGCTTCTCATCGTCTGAAGGAGGAAATCCTAAAGCTGTAGCAACATTTACTACCGGCAAAACTTCCCCTCTTAGCTCAATAATCCCTTCAACATTTTTATGAGCTTGTGGAACGATCGTTACGGGAACTGGATTAATGATTTCTTTTACTTTTATTACATTAATACCAAATTTATTATTGCCTATTCCAAATCCTACGATTTCTAACTCATTTGTTCCACTTTCCAATAAAATGCCTTTTTTATTATCCATATCTTCTCGCCCTTCCTGAAACACGGTTATCTATATTATGTATTACTATATCGTTCATTCAGAGTAATACTTTAGCTAAATTTAAATTTTTTAACTTTTTGTACAAAAATTATTCACATTCATATTTACATCTCTCGATCGTCATAGTTACTTTTGTACCGCTGTCTTTTTCACTTTCAAATTGAATTCTTCCATTATGTTCCTCAACAATTGCTTTTGTAATCATTATTCCAAGCCCTGTACCATTTTCTTTGTTCGTGTAGAAAGGCTCGCCAACTCTCAATAGTTCTTGTTTCCCCATGCCAATTCCATTATCGATTATTTCAATAATTGCATCTTTACCTTTAGAATAGCATTTCAAAATAATTTTTCCATGAGAATGGGTAATTGCTTCTACACCATTTTTGATTACATTATAACAAACTTGCTTCATTTTACTAATGTCGCCAAAGATATATAATTCTTCTTCTTTACTTAGCGTCAATTCAATCCCTTTAATATCTGTATAGATACTCATAACAGAATAAACCGTTTCCAACATATCAGAAACTGAAAACACACTATCTAATCTTTTATTCTTTTTCGCTAAATTAAGATAGTCCGTTATAATTGCTTCCGTTCGATCTAACTCCGAAAGTACAAGTTTCAAATACTCTTTACTAGTATCATTAACTTCTGGTTCCACTAGCTTTACAAATCCCTTTACAACAGTAAGCGGATTTCTTACCTCATGTGCAACACTGGCTGCTAGTTCACTCACAATCATTAATTTCTCTGACTCTTGTGCCATCAGTTTAAGCCGCCTGTTTTCGATTAAAAACTCCGACAAAGCCACCATTATATAAAAAATACTTATGTAACAAATAAACATGAATAAATTGATTGAGGAAACTAGGCCCAGATCATTATCGTTGAAAAGATATAGCCAGGCAGCAAAAAAGTAAAAAAAGCAGACAGTTGTACTAAATAAAAAAGAATAACGCAGTTTCTTACGTTTCGAATAGTTCTGCCAGCGAGGTTGCAAAAGAAAAGGAACAATATAAACCCAAGCGGTGCTAAAGTATATGAGAATACTATTGCGACCATTTACTACATAATCGTAGCCCGTAATATAAAGTAATAATATAATAGCTAACTTTCTATTACCATATAAGATGGTGTACAAGACTACTAAAGAAAAAAAACTAATAGAGAGATTTTTTGCTTGAAAGACAGAGAAATGCAATAGCAAAGAAGAGGAACTACACATGAGAACAAAAAATATATATTGCGGTTTCCAATGCGATGGAAAATACTCTTCATCACTACAATAAAATTGAAAAAATATAATTGGACCAATAATTATGAAAAATAAAAATAACACTTGCTCAAAATATAGCATCTAATTCTATCCTTTTTAAAATGCACTTTTATATATTTTACCATTTTTCACCGCGATAGTTTATACATTTTTCTAAAAAATGAGAAATCTATAGAATATTCAAAACAGCACCATTCATTTTAAGTTTGATTTTACCGCACCTATGGTACTTAATTGAATCACCTTAACTTACAAATGTAATATGCTGTTTTGGATAACATTTGCTACTGGTATTACAATAAGTATGAGAAGAACCTGCCAATAAAACCAACTATATATAACAATATGTTTTTCATTCGACTAGAACTTCTCTCTTCTATACTATCCGATTCAACAACATACTTATAATCTTCACCAATAAGTAAACTTTTTTGAAGATACCCTTCTGTAATGCCATCAAGTTGCTTCTTCACTTCTTCACTATGAATGACCATCATTGTTTCTGTGCTTAAGAAAGCACTTCTAGGATCCATATTGAAAGAGCCTACAAGACTTAAGTCATCATCAATACTATAAGCTTTCGTATGGACGGAATGCTCACCTTGATATTCATAAACCGCAGCACCAGAGTTTACGATATCATCTCGATGGTTCAAATATACGGAAAAGGCCGGATAGTTTGGAGTTGACCCTCTAGAGTTTGTTAATACCGTTATATCTACTCCCTTCTCTGAAATATTTTCAAAGAAGCCTGTCATCATTTTTTTAGCAGGAACAATATAAGGACTTTGAATAAAAACAGATTTTTTAGCCGAATGAATAAGCTGGTTTATTTCAAACCACACCCATGGCTCTTTATTAAAACGCGTTATAGGGTTATGAATCAGTGTAATTTTCCTCGTTGGGAAAGTAACCTCTTGCCAATCTATTTTCTTACCAAAGATATTTTCTTTTTTATTGCGTTCCTCACTTAAAAGAACCCTCAGTTCTTTTGCTTTTGCCTCTCCTTTCTTCTTTTCTTGCCCCGACAGCTTACTTAGTGACTCTACTGAATATGGACTATGATAGATTTCCTCAAAATACTGTGACAAATCCTGTACAACACTTTTTTTATGTCTATTATTAAAAATGACTACATCTCGATCATATGTTACTTCTCCTTTATAACCAGTGGGAGCCATAAAACGATCGCTAATATTTCTTCCACCTATTACAGCGATTGTTTGATCAGAGATCATATATTTATCATGAAGCCTGTTATTTAAAGTCCATGGTTTAAACAAATTAGGAACTTCATAAAACTTCAATTCAATATTAGGATGATTTTTAATCGCATACATAATTTCTTTTTGCTTTAACTTAACACCATTGGCAATTCCATCTAAAATAAGCCTGACCTTTACCCCACGATCTGCCGCTTCAAGCAAAAGAGCCCAAAATGTTGAAGTTACTTGTCCGGACTCCATAGAATAGTATGAAATATCTAACGATTTTTTTGCCTGCTCAATCATGTTTACCCTTACAAGCGAACTGTCTCTTGGTGTATCAATCATGACAGCGCGATCAGGCCCAGTCTGATCCGAGAAAAAGCGATTCACTGAATGTGATGCAATGTATTCATTACTAACTTTCTTATGAAAAGAAAATATAAAAACTCCCATTATTAAAAAATATGATAGTGCCAGTACACCCAAACTTATTATGAACTTTTTAAGCATATTTCTCCTTTGTAAGTATTATCAATTTTTTCACCAATATATGGTGATATTATGTGCAGAACGATTAGAATTAATCGGTAATGTAACAAAAGAAGTTGAGGGTATCCAATAAGGTAATGTTGCTTTAGATTTCTACATAGGCATTCGTCTAATTTAAATGGATGTTCATGAAAGTTTTTTCTTTTCCCGAAGCGCCAAATGTGGGCAATTTCAAAAATACTCAGCAAGCATAACAAATTTCTCGTAACCTATAACGAATGGCTAAAAAGCGTAAAAGGGCGTCAGAAAAGTGATTGAAAATCGCTTTTCTGACGCCCCAACTTATAATTAGCGTATTGTCTACTTCTGTACTTTAATAACAAGCGTTTTTGCAAGTAAATCATGCAGTGCTTGCTTCTTTTTCGTAAATAAAGCCATAATGAACCCAATATAAAATATGCTAGAAATTGAAAACATCACTAAGTGACGAATTAATGCTCTTATAAAGCTAATACGCTCCCCTTCAAGTGTAACCACTTTCATCCCTAACAATTTCTTACCAATTGTTGCTTGCCATTTCGAAGATTGAAGAATTGTGTAATATAACATTCCTATTAAAAATGTAGCATACAAATATCCTTTGTTATTTGCAATCGAATATGTAGGGTCTTGAAGTTGAGATGCATCAAAATTTACACCGAAAAACGATAGTACTCCAACAGCACCCAAAATAGAAACGATTACGCTTAATATCAAACCATCAATTACATATGCAGCTAAACGTCTTCCGAAAGATGCGTAAATTACTGATTCTTGGTTGTTTAATTTAGTTTGTGTCAATGATTAAATCCTCCTGTAATGTCATAAACCATTTGTATTATAGCAATGAAAGCAACATTTCCTTAAAATAATAATTATTGTTAAAAATAAAAATATTACATATTTATTTTAGATTACGTAGCTTATTTTTCCCCAAAAAGTCATCATTTCATTAACTCATTTATGTAGANNTTATGTAGAAAATAAAAAAAGATGGTAAACTAAATACATTATTAAAGGAGGTAAGTATGTTGGATCTTATTAATCAACGTGTGAAAGACATCGAAATTTCAGGAATTCGTAAATTCTCCAATCTTGTTGCCCCATATAAAGATGCGATTTCTCTTACGATTGGACAACCTGATTTCCCAACTCCATTACATATTAAAGAAGCTGCTAAAAAAGCGATTGATGAGGACTTTACTGTCTACACCCATAATGCTGGTTTAATTGAATTACGCCGTGCCTGCAGCAATTATATGAAGGAGAAATATCAGGTATCTTATAATCCTGATAACGAAGTGATTGTTACTACAGGTGCTAGTGAAGCTATAGATGTATCGCTACGAACAATTCTTACCGAGAATTGTGAAGTCATTTTACCTGGACCGGTTTATCCTGGATATGAACCAATTGTTAAGCTATGTGGAGCAAAGCCTGTCTATATCGACGTTACAGATAACAATTTCAAGCTAACAGCATCATTAATCGAACCTTATCTTAATGATCAAACACGTTGTATCATTTTACCGTATCCGTCCAACCCAACAGGTGTTACTTTAACAAGTGATGAGCTGAAAGAAATCTCCCAGCTCTTAAAAGATAAAAATATAATTGTACTTTCTGATGAAATCTATAGTGAGCTTGTTTTTGACGAAGATCATATAAGTATAGCTACATTCTTAAGAGATCAAACAATTATCATCAATGGATTATCAAAATCTCATTCTATGACAGGATGGCGCATTGGTTTTCTTTATGCTCCACATGCGCTATGTGAACAAATTTTGAAAGTACATCAATACAATGTTACTTGTGCTTCCTCCGTTTCTCAAATGGCTGCAATTAGTGCATTAACAGTTGGGAAAGACGATCCAATTGTTATGAAAGAAGAATATAAAAAACGTCGTGACTATGTCTATAACAGACTACAGAAGATAGGGTTGGATGTTGTTAAACCCGATGGAGCTTTCTACTTCCTTATTAAAATGCCGGAAGGTTTCACCTCTTCTTTTGAATTTGCAATTCAACTCGTGCAAGAAAACAATGTAGCGGTTGTTCCTGGTAGTGCATTTTCTGCAGAAGGTGAAGGATTTTTCCGTATATCATATGCTTATTCAATGGAAAGATTAACAGAAGGATTGAATCGAATTGAAGCTTTTCTTACGAAACATCGCTCTTAATACAATTTTCGAATGAGTTTCACATCTCGATAACCTTCTTCCTTATTCGTAGTTGTAACATGAACTTCTAGTAGACAGCCAATTAGTGAATTAAGTGCTTTTTCAAAGTCGTTGGCATCTTTAGGTTTACTAATTCCTAACTCTTTAAGTTCTCGTAATAATATATGAAATCCAGCATTTGTCTCAATATGGCTAAATTTTGTCGGCAGCTGACCGCTCTCTTCATTCATAAGCTTCAGCTGCCATTTTAATGGCCTTACACCATGAATAGTTTTTTCTCGGGAATAACCTTCCACTCTTACTACATAATATCCATCTGGCAATTCTAGAAACTTTTCTTCAAGGTCATCGAATATGCCCATACACCCCATCCTCCTTTCTTCTTCACATACTTATGCACATTGAAAAAAAGATATGAGCTGAATGATGAAGTAACCAAATAAAACGACCTCAGTAGATAAGGTCGTTTTTCAAAAAATTATTAACTCCAATACTTACGCAGCGCTTGTGTACCGCTGTCTTCTTCACCGTTTCTTTCAATTGTTTCATACATACTTTTACTTAAAGATAAGCCTGGCGTTTCCATATCCATTGCTTCAGCTTCCTCTAGAGCAATCTTCATGTCTTTAATAAAATGTTTTACAAAGAAGCCAGGTGAGTAATCTTCCTCTAAAATACGTGGAGCTAAATTAGATAGACTCCAGCTCGCTGCTGCTCCCGTGGAAATACTTTGTAGTACGCGATCTGGTTGTAATCCTGCTTTTTCAGCATAAACGATCGCTTCACATACGCCAACCATATTGGATGCAATAACAATTTGATTGCACATTTTTGTATGCTGACCACTTCCAGCTGGACCTTGTAATACAATATTTGTTCCCATTGCTTCAAGAATAGGCTTCACATCATTAAATGCCTCTTCATCTCCACCTACCATAATAGCCAATCTAGCTTCTTTTGCACCTATATCACCGCCTGAAACTGGCGCATCTAGAGCTTTCATATCTTTTTTGTTCGCTTCTATGTAAATTTTCTTCGCTAAAGAAGGTTTAGATGTTGTCATATCAATTAAATATGTACCTGGACGACCATTTGGGATTATACCCTCTTCCCCAAGATAAATTTCTTCTACATCATGAGGATATCCTACAATTGAAATAATCACATCAGCCTGAATTGCCAAGTCTTTAGGTGATTCTGACCAAATAGCACCCTTATCCAATAATTCCTGTGCTTTTTCTTTTGTTCGAGTGTATACAGCTAATTTAAAACCTGCATTCATAATGTTTAATGCCATGCTTCTACCCATAACACCTGTACCAATAAAACCAACAACTGTTTCTTTCGTTACTTTTCCCATTATGCCACCTCTTTTTTATTAATAACCTCAATACTAGTTCATTTATAATATAACATATTAGAATTTTGCAACGAAAAAAATAGCCGGCTAAAGCCGACTATTGGAAGGGGGGAAATGTTAGCTGTACTGAGAGACTGACAACTACACTTGCTTTATAAATACCCAGTTAACACCATACTAAACGTACTAATTTAGTTTTTTTATTTCTCTAATAAGCAGAAATTCATCAAGCACTAGCCTATTTCAATATAGAAAGTTAACTAAAAATCGGCGAGGATGCCCCACCGTTAGTCATTTTGATATATCAATATGCAGACCAGCCGGCATCTGCAGTAACAACTACTCCATTAACAAATGAGGATTCATCTGAACCTAAGAACAAAGCAATATTAGCAATTTCTTCAGTTGTACCAGAACGAGGCATTAAGTTTAACCCCGCAACAGCTCGTTCCATACCAAATGGATCTGGTTGAGTCATAGCTTTTCCTAAATTTGTAGGAACAGCACTTGGAGCAATTGCATTGCAACGTATACCTAAGTTATTATAGTGAGCTGCAACATTCTTCGTCATACCCACTAGAGCGAACTTAGAAGCTGTATATGTTAATCCACCACGTCCACCTTGAACTCCAGATAAAGAAGCCATGTTTACAATAACTCCAAATTTTTTCTCTTCAAATATCTGTAACGCTTTCCTCATTGCACGCATAGCTCCAGTTGTATTAATGGCCATAACCCGATCCCATACATCATCAGGAACATTAGCTGCCGCATACATGTTATCGCCGATACCAGCATTATTAACAAGAATATCAACAGTACCGAATTTTTCAATTGCTTTATTGTACATATTTTGAATATCTTCTTCTTCTGTTACATCGGTTTTCACCGCAATGGCCTGTCCTCCATTTTCGGTAATTTCTCTTACTGTTTGTTCAGCGGTTTCCATATCCATGTCAGCAATTACAACTTTTGCTCCTTCTTTAGCATAGAGCATTGTAATCGCTTTCCCAAGACCTGCACCAGCACCTGTAATTACTGCTACTTTATGATTTAATCTTCCCATCTCTTCAACCCCAATCCTTTTCCCAAAAATAGATTTACTAGTATAACAATATACGTTTATAGATTTTACATAATAGATTATCATATAAAAACCATCTTGAAAAAGAAATATTCGAAGAATACAAGTACATTTCTGTATAACTCTTCACACTCGAAAGAGACCATTCTTTAAAAGAATGGTCTCTTTCGGTAATACAAATTACTTAGCCTCTACTGCAGCTTTAACTGCTTCAAGTACTTCGTCATTTGTTTTCATTTGTAAAGCCTGCTCTGCTAATTTTTCCATATCTGCTTTAGATAAGTTCTTAATTAGAGAACGTGCTTTAAGAATAGATGTTGCACTCATTGAGAACTCATCTAAGCCTAAACCTAGTAAAAGTGGGATAGCGATTTCATCGCCAGCCATTTCTCCACACATTCCAGCCCATTTACCTTCTTTGTGTGCTGCTTCAATAACGTTTTTCACAAGACGCAAGATTGCAGGGTTGTATGGTTGGTAAAGATAAGAAATTCTTTCATTCATACGGTCTGCAGCCATTGTGTATTGGATTAAGTCATTTGTTCCAATTGAGAAGAAATCAACTTCTGTAGCAAACAAGTCTGCCATAACAGCAGTTGATGGAATTTCAACCATGATACCCACTTCAATTGTTTCACTTACAGATACACCTTCAGCTTGTAGCTTAGCTTTTTCATCTAAAAGCATCGCTTTCGCTTGACGGAATTCATCAAGTGTAGCAATCATAGGGAACATGATTTTTAAGTTACCATAAGAACTTGCACGTAATAATGCGCGAAGTTGTGTACGGAACATGTCTTGACGATCTAGACATAGACGGATTGCACGATATCCAAGGAATGGATTCATTTCGTGAGGTAAGCTTAAGTATGGAAGCTCTTTATCTCCACCAATATCAAGAGTACGAACTACTACTGGCTTACCATCAGTCATACCTTCTAACACAGCCTTATACGCTTCGTATTGCTCTTCTTCCGTTGGGAAGTTATCGCGACCCATGTATAAGAATTCTGTACGGTATAGACCTACACCTTCGCCGCCATTCTCAATAACACCTTTAATATCTTTAGGTGTTCCGATATTAGCAACTAATTCAACGTGGTGACCATCTTTTGAAACTGTTTTTTCATTAACAAGCTTAGCCCACTCAGCTTTTTGTTGTTCATAAGCTTTAGCTTTTTGCTCGTATTCAGCAATCAGTTCTGGAGTTGGATTGATGTGAACTTGTCCACTTAATCCGTCTACAATGATGATATCTCCGTTTTGAATAGAAGTTGTAGCTTCTTTTGTACCTACTACAGCTGGAATTTCTAAAGAACGAGCCATAATCGCAGAATGCGAAGTTCTTCCACCAATATTAGTTGTGAAAGCCTTCACATAAGTACGGTTTAACTGAGCTGTGTCAGATGGCGTCAAATCTTCAGCAACGACGATTACTTCTTCTGTTACCATGCTTGGATTTGGAATTTGAACACCAAGAAGATGTGAAAGAACACGTTTTGTTACGTCACGAATATCAGCCGCTCTTTCCTTCATATATTCATTATCCATTGATTCAAACATAGAAACAAACATATCCGCCG
This sequence comes from Bacillus sp. JJ722, assembly GCF_036963345.1. Classification (NCBI taxonomy): domain Bacteria; kingdom Bacillati; phylum Bacillota; class Bacilli; order Caryophanales; family Bacillaceae; genus Bacillus; species Bacillus sp. JJ722. The sequence goes on along the minus strand of NZ_JBALMO010000004.1, from coordinate 7,575 downwards.
TTTCTTTAAGTGCTACTTCTGCGTTTACAGAATCACTCTCAATTTTGCCTTCAATAGGTCCTAATAATTCAGGATCACTTAATACTAAAAGATGCGCATCAAAAATAGCAGCTTTATCAGCTCCTAATTCCTTATTTGCGTGTTCTCTAATAGCTTCAAGTTCAGTTTTTGAAGTATGTACAGCAGCTTGAAAGCGGCTAACTTCTTCAGCAACATTGGCAATTTCTTTTTTGTTAACAGTTAGATCAGGTTCAATTAAACGATATGCTTTTGCAATTGCAATACCGTTAGACGCAGCAATACCATTCAACATAGTTGTCATTATTCAGCTAATCCTTCTTTTTTCAAAGTTTCTGTTAAAGCATTGATTGCATCTTGCTCATCAGAACCTTCAGCACTGATTTTGATTTCAGCTCCTTGACCAATTCCAAGGCTCATAACTCCCATGATTGATTTAAGGTTTACTTTCTTTTCTTTGTATTCAAGGTTGATATCAGAATCAAATTTACCAGCTGCTTGAACTAATAAAGTAGCAGGGCGTGCGTGAATTCCTGTATCAGCGATTACTTTAAATGTTTGTTGTAACATATTTATTCAAACTCCTTTAATAAAAAATTCTTTTTAATGAGCCTCAGTCTATTTTATAAATTTCTTCTGTTTAATGTTACCCTAAATAAGAAAATCTATGTTAAAAACAGAATTCCTTCATAAAAAAACCCTTTTGCAACCTTTTTGCATAAGTATTAAAAGTCAGACTACAGACCTCATTTCCTAAAAAATCATAGCATTACAAACGTAATGATACAATATGTTTTTTACAAATAAAAAAGGAAAGCGTTTTCTTTTAATAGGTAAAATTGTCTAAAGAAAAAACTAGAAAAATAAACGATTAAATTTCAAATTCATTTCAAGAATTGTAAGTCTTTCTCCCCTTGCATGTATTGTTCTTTCGTACAATTTATTTTTAAACGCTCACCATTTTTAAAGGTAAGACGAGGAAATGTTTGTTCACCTATTTCTTCAACATGTTCAGGAAAAATCCACATGCAGTTCGTTTCAGTTTTCATTTTTGTTGAAAATGCATAGATGTTTTGCTCTGTATTCATAATATAAGAAACTTGTGCTTCGTTATTACGATATTTGTCTTTACCTCGACTCATTTCATATTCTTTGATACCCAAATCTAAGAACATTGAAACAATCGTTTGTAAGCTCAAATAAGTACCTTCCTCGTCAAAAATAATACTTCTATAGTATGGGTGTTTGGCAGTAACTAAAGCCATAGTTGACGCACTAATTCGATAGTTATTATTCTCTTGCAAGACAATCTCCCCCTTATCCACATCATCAGAAATTCTTATCAGCATTTATTGTACTTTTTTATTTATTCAGACATTTTCTTTTTTGAAATCTAATTTCTATTAAAAAACAACGAGCATATCCTGCATATTAATTTTCAATATCACTTTCTGTTTTTGGTATATTTTTTGTCATTCTTTTATAGTGAAGCTACCTAGGAATAGAAGAAAAATGCATTTTTCAGAAAGAAGCTATAATGGATTCTTTTAATGATTTAGTTACACAATACGAGCAACTCATATACAAAATCATACATTCGCTAAATATTTATAAAGAATACGATTATTATTATAATATTGGCTTACAGGCTTTGTGGGAAGCTAGTTTGAAATTTGATGGAGTATCAGCTACTTTTACAACATTCGCTTATTCTATGATTAGAGGTCGAATACTGAATGAATTAAGATTAGAAAACAAATGGGAAGTTATAAACCAACTCCCATTTGATAATCCTCAGTTTTTCAACACATTGCACTACGACAAATATTTAGAGAATGAATCCCTAATTAGTTACTGCGACAGTCTAACGCTTTACCAAAAGCGTTGGGTTATTCATACATTTATTCATGGGGAAACACTTGATGGAATTGCAAGAATCTATTCTGTTAATAAATGTGCAGTGAAAGCGTGGAGACGTGATGCTTTGAGAAATATTCAGAAACAGCTGGATACAACGCTTTAACTTCTTGCTACTTCTAAATATGTATAGATGGTTGTTCCTCCATGCTTCGCTACACCACGAAAATGTTTAAAATCTGATCGTTTTACTAATTGTTCACGAAAGTCAAGAAAGTCTTCTTTCGATACTGTGAACTCAGATATTTCACCTAGTTTTAACTTCTCTAATAACTCTTTCGCTTCTTCTTTATTCATTGCTGCACCTCTTCCTATAACAAAACAAAAGTATAAAGTAAAAAATAAGGTTCCCACCATTACAGGATCCATATTTTTATTATACTTACTATATTATTTTAATTTAAACATTTGAACTTTTTGTTGTAAATAGTCAGCCAGTCTTTCTAAATTTTCTGCAGATGCAGTTATTTCCTGAATGGAAGCTGTTTGTTCTTCTGCTGAAGAAGCTACATTTTGCGTATATTGTTGAGATGTATTGGCAATCGTTGTAATTTCTTCAGCGGAACTGACTAAGGCGGACATTATGCACTTGATTTCGGTCATAGAAGAAGCAATTTCCGCCGATTGCGCTGAAATATTACATATCGATTTTGAAATATCCTGAAAAGCATCTCCGGCTTGATCAACTACCCGTTTACCTTCCCAAACCGATTCTTTTCCAGCGCCTAAAGTAATAACAGCCTGATTCGTCTCTTCTTGAATCAATTCAATTAATTTGCCAATATCTGAAGAAGCATTTGCTGATTGTTCTGCAAGTTTTTTCACTTCATTAGCTACTATAGCAAATCCTCGTCCATGTTCCCCTGCTCTTGCTGCCTCAATTGAAGCATTTAATGCTAATAAATTAGTTTGATCTGCAATAGCACGTATGAAGATTAGAATCTCGCCTACTTTTTCAGAATTATCTTGCAACAAAGTTGCGATTTTTTCCATATTCTCTGTATTCTGTGCAATTGTATTCATATAAGAAATACCATTAGTTATTAATCGAGAGCCTTCTTCAATTGTTTTAGACGATTCTGATGCTGCTTTGTCTAATTTTTCAACACTTTCACTTATTGTTTCAACACGTTTTGAAATTTGTACTGTTTCTGTTAATACTTCATCAATTTGTTGAGATTGGTCTTCTGTTCCAGAAGCTACTTGTAGCAGAGAAGTTGTAATTTCCTCGGCAGCTTGACTTGTACATTCACAACTTGTACTTAATTGTTGAGCAGAGGATGCTACTTGCAAAGACGAGTTATTTATATCCAGTACTAGGTTTCTTAAATTATCCACCATAACGGTATAATTTTCTGACAAAGTTCCAACTTCATCATTATTTTTCACATCTATATTAGTAACAGTTAAGTTACCGCCCGCAATCCGCTTAACAGCATTTGCAATTTTTCTAAGTGGTAAACCGAGATGTCGAGAGAAAAGAATTATGAAGATGGCGCCAATAACTATTGTACAACCAATGGTTATTATTAACATGGTTAGAATTTTATTAGCACCGCTATTGAAATCACTTAAATAGGAGCCTGATGCAACTACCCAATTCCAATGAGGATCTTTCTTGGAGAACGTGATTTTTGTAGCTGATTTGTTGGGATTTGTAGGTAATTCCCAATCATATAGTGTGTATCCTCCTTTTTGTAAATTCGATTTCTTTATAACATTACGAATAAAGAACATACCATCTTTCGTTTGTTCATCATATAAATTATCCCCTTCTCTTAATGGGTGCATTAATAATGTACCTTTTTCATCTAAAACATACATATATCCATATTCACCAATATCGATATCTTTCGTAATAGTTCTTTTGCCTTTAGAATCTTTCTTACCCACAAGTTGTTGTTTCACTTGTTCTTGAGCTTCTTCTAACGTTAGCTCCCCACTTTCCACTTTCAGATTAGAAAGCGCTATCATTTTTAATGCGAAATTTACATCATTTTTCAAACTTGTCTTAGCTAAGGTATTTAGTTCTTGCTTGGAAATCGAATAACCAATAGCTCCAATAATAAGTCCAGGTATAATTAATAACATACTACACATCATAACAAGTTTCTTAAAGATAGATAGTCTCATTGGCCCCCCTCCTTCATCCCTATTGTTTTAGTTAGCTATATTTTAAGATAGATGATTACATAAAACAATATTCATATTTCCAAAAATTGAAAATAAATTCATCACACCACAGTATCGTATTTTTATCCGTTCTTTTTCGTGAAATTTTCTATAATCTCTCTCTAGGACTCTTGCCTTTACATTATTTTGAAAAGAATATTCAAAAAACACTTTACCTTTCATAAAAAATAGTGCAAACTGTTAAGTATATTTTTAAATATTTGATTTAACTTAAAACTTTTTTATTCTTTAAGTCATGGAAATTCATACGAGCAAACTGTTCTAATACAAAGAAAAAAATAGAATGCTAAAGGTGTGATTATGATGAAGATAGCACAAATAGGGAACTTAATTGAGTTCAAAGGTGGATTACAAGGGATAGTAGAAAAGGTAAACGAAAACTCCGTGATTGTTGATTTAACATGTATGGATAATTATCGTGATCTTGAATTAGAACAGAAGACTGTAGTAAACCACAAGAACTACAAAATTATTAATTTAACTAATTGACAAGAATAAAAAGCAAACGTTTGCATAACATTTCCGATAGTAAGATTGACCTAAAAAAAGAGTCGTTATATTCGACTCTTTTTTGTATTTAGCCTTTAATTATACATAGTTTTTTCGTTAGATTTCCCTCTTTTTGTTATATTGTATTGTAATATGGTTATTAATAAAATAAAATAACAACTATTATGTTGCACTTCAGCTAACTAGGAGGGAAAAACAATACATGAAAGCATGTGCCAAGGATGGAAGATTAATTCTTGGGTTAATCAGCGCACATATACTAATATATATAACGTATCATAATACTGCAGCAGTATTTTGGTATTTATACACAGCAAGTATTCTATTCTGTGTCAGTATAGCTATTACATCAAAGAAAAACAAAAACATCCAATCTTCATTAAAAGAAAGCTTATTATATGGATTACTTTCCGGCGTTTTAATATATGCTATATTTGCACTTGGAAATACCATTATTGAATGGTTAGATTTATCAACTCTATCCAAAGATGTTTCTCAATTATACAAGAAATACAGTCCTTCTCTTATATGGCACTTTTTAGTGTTATTTCTGGTAATTATTCCAGGAGAAGAAATCTTTTGGAGAGGATTTGTTCAAAAAAGAATTAGTGAGCACTTTCAAGCAAAAGCAACAATTATCATTTCAACCATACTCTATGCATTGCCTATGATCTATTCACAAAACTACGCTTTAATTCTTGCGGGAATTACAGCTGGTTTCATATGGGCAGCATTATATCAATGGAAGAAGAGTCTATCGCTTGTTATTATCTCTCACTTAATTTTTGACTTTTTATTACTAGTAATTTGGCCACTTGTATAATCGATAACTAAATACGACAATCATCTTTATCATGAGTAGAGATGATTGTCAAAATAAGCCGTCTGAATACTTTGTTTTTCTTAATTTTGTACTAATTTTGCAATTTTATTTTACAAATAATATCTATACGAATGAAATACTTGGTATGATAGATATGAAATTTACTATATTTGGAGGAATGAACATGAAGAAACTACCTTTAGTAATTTCCCTAATGGGTCTTCTACTAGTAGCTGGATGTGGAAGTGACTCTGCAAGCGATGAAGGTAAAGAAACAAAACCGTCAACAGATGTTTCAACTGAAAAAGAACAAAAACCATCAACTGATGATCAAACTACTACTAATACTGAGTCAGAAGTAAAATCAAATGAAGACGATACAGCAACAGAAGACAAAACAACTGAAAATACTAATGCAGAAAAACCAGTTGAGAAAGAAAACAATGCCACTGACAATAAAGAACAAGTTGATAATACTAACGAGAAAAGTATGAAATATCAATTACAAGGCGAAACAAAAGTAGAGACTGCAAAACTTATAAAAAGTGATAATCAAGGTTACTCAATGTATCTTCTGCCTAATTATGAGCTTACAGGTGAGGAGCCTCGTAAGGATGTATTATACTTGAAAGGCTCAGAGCACATCTCTATGAGAATTGAATTATTACCTGAGAATCCAGATTGGGCTGTTTACGAGGAGAATATTCCGACTGAATTACAAGACACTAATAGCAATATTACAAACCCATCAGAGCCTGCTCTGCAAATTCCAAACGCTAAAGTTTATGAAGCTAGCAATGGTCAAGATCGAGTTACAATTTACTTAATCAAAGATGCTAAACAACCTATGAAATTAACCATGTTTACAACTGAGAAGGAAGACTATCGAATTCCTTTCGTAGAAATGGCAAAAACAATTGCGAAACAATAATTTTAAGAAAAGCGGAAGCGCACGGTTAGCTCCGTATAGACTGGAGCCCCTCGACTGAGATAAAGGAAACACGAAGAGCTGACAAGCGATTCGATTGTC
>NZ_JBALMO010000004.1:0-986 GCF_036963345.1 Bacillus sp. JJ722 | reverse complement strand
CTGGGGGCTGGAGCTAGAAACCCCGCAAAATTATCTACTTTCTTCTCTGTTAAAAACCCACCTATTCTTCTTTTGAATAGGTGGGTTTTTTATTCCTTACTACGAAATAGTAACAATAAAAATAATAAGCTAACATATCCGAATAATGGATATAAAACAGATAATAAAGTACGATATTGAATCAGACTGACAGAATAGGCTGCTATTATAATGGCAAGAAAGATGAGCATGCTTTTTATATTGAAATATTTCTGTAGCTGTTTCTCTAAACCAAATACATTACCTACTAGAGAAGTAAATATTTCTCCATAAATCACAAAGATAAACACCCAATAAAAAGGAGTGGCAACACTCTTCATTAACTCTGCACTGGGGATATCGTACTCTAATATATTGGGAAGAGTTATTAATGATAAATGACTCGTTAATAGAATCAGTGTTAAGCAAATTCCACCTAACACTCCTCCACTTTTTATAATAGACGGCTCCTTTATTTCATTTGCCACTGGAACAATCACAGCTTGTGCTAATGCTAAATTAAAGGAACTATACAAAAATGGAGATATAATACTCCCCCAGTAGTTAACTTCGCTAGGTATATAAAAAAAAGCTTGTAAATAGTCTGGCGTTCCAATCACTTGAACAAAAAGCAATACACTAAATAAAATCATAGCTGGAACGACTAACATATTCACCATAAATAAACCTTTAATTCCGTTATGTAATACGGCTAATGCGACTATAGCTGTAACCGCTACACCTAACATTTTCGGTACCCCGACCTGCTCTTCAAATACTGCTCCAGCTCCCGATAACATAACAGCTGTAACTCCAAATAGCATCACAAAAAAAAGAAAATTAATAAAAGGGCTCCATCTTTTTCCGAATAAATGTTGATTTACTTCCTCATATGTTTTAGCATCTATAGAAACCGACAGTAGCATGATTTTTGTACCTAATATAATGAATAAATATCCTGCTATTAA
>NZ_JBALMO010000003.1:32400-32656 GCF_036963345.1 Bacillus sp. JJ722 | reverse complement strand
ATTATATAATATTTCAACATAATGAATAATTAGGATTTCTTATATCTTAAACATGTTAGAAAAATTGCTTTAATATAAACATTTTATTTTTTCGTTATAGTATGTATAATGTATTTGTGTTTGAAAAACGCCTGAAAGCAAAGGTTTTATCTTAGATTAATACACATCGAAAAGAAGAATAGTTCATATTCACAATCTTGTTTTCTAGGCTTCAACTATTCTAGTAGTAGTTCTTTTTCTCTTGATTTATCTATAG
>NZ_JBALMO010000003.1:6546-32313 GCF_036963345.1 Bacillus sp. JJ722 | reverse complement strand
TGGCTTACCAACCAAAATCGTATCGCAAATTCGTAGCAACTGCTGCAACTGCAACTCTTGTTGCTGGAGCAATTGCTCCATTAGCATCTGCAGCATCTTTCACTGATGTTGCACCTAAATATAAAGAAGCAGTAGACTTCGTTGTATCAAAAGGAGTTCAAGGACTTACTGAAACTCAATTCGGAGTTGCTGAAAACATCAAACGTGTAGACGCAGCTGTAATGCTTGTTAAAGTTCTAGGACTTGACACAGAAAAAGCTCCAGCTTCTGGTTTCACTGATGTACCAGCACGTGCTGCTAAAGAAGTTAACGCTCTTAAAGCAGCTGGTATTACTTCTGGTAAATCAGCTACTCAATTCGGAGCAAATGACTTAATCACTCGTGGAGAGCTAGCAGTTTGGATCCAAAAAGGTTTCGAACTTAAAGGAACTTCTGAAGTAACATTCACTGACGTATCTGATCGTTACAAAGAAGCTGTTTCAGCTCTTGTTGATAATAAAGTAACAAGCGGTATCAATGAAACTCAATTTGGTACTAACAACAACGCTAAACGTGGAGATTTTGCAATCTTCTTAAAGAGAGCAAATGACGCTGTAAACCCACTAGCTACAGTTACTGTAGAAGAAATCAAAGCTGTTGATTCAACTACATTAACTTTAAAACTTAAAGGTGAAGTGAAAGAAGTTAAAGCTACTGACTTTAAATTCGACAACGGACTTGAAGTAAAAGAAGCTAAAATCGTTGAAGCTCCTAAAGCAGCTGAAGATACTTTCACTTATGTACAATTAAAAACTTCAACACATCAAGCAGGTACTAAATATACTCTAACTGAGTTATTTGGAACAAAAGTTGCTGCTGATAAAGCTCCTTCATTTGACGTTGCTGCAACTCCTGTTGTTGAAAGCGTAAAAGCAATTAACAATAAACAAATTGAAGTTAAATTTAATGCTCCAGTTGGTAAAGTAGATATTTCTAACTTTACTCGTAATGTAGATTCTAATGGTCAAGCAGTTATCACTGGTGGAACAGTTCAATTATCAGATGATAAACAAACTGTAACTGTCAACTTAGCAACTCCAGCTAAGCAACAAGAAAAAGTTGAAGTAACTGTTAAAGGTATTAAAGATGAAAAAGGTGTTGAGTTTAAAGAAGCTAAACACAGCATCGTATTCTTCGATAACGCTGCTCCTACAGTGGGAGAAGTAAAAGCTATTGGTTCTAAAGATCTTGAAATTAACTTCTCAGAGCCAATGAAAACAGCTCCTACTGCAAAAGTTACAATTGATAAATCTATTTATCAACCAACAGTAGTATTAGATGCAACTGGAACAAAAGGAACTGTAACTTTACCAGTTGAACTTACTGAAGGAAAACACAAAATTGAATTAGCTGGTGGTACTGATTATTCTTCAACTACTGGATATGCAATTGAAAAAGTAGAAAAAGAATTCACTTTTGTGAAAGATACAACTGCTTTAACAGCAACAGTAAAAACAAGTACTGAAAACTCAGTAACTCTTAAGTTCAATAAGCCATTAAAAACAGATCTTAAAGATTTAATCAATAGAAATATTGCTGTATTCTCACATACTTATAAAGGTCAGAATACAAAATTAACAGAAGTTAAACAAATTACAAATGATGAGTACAAATTAACTTTTGCTCAACCATTTGCTCCTGGTAGTACAACTCTTTACTTTGATTATGCTGCAAACACAGCTGATGCAAATAAAGTAAAAGATGGATACGGAAACATCTTACAACCAGCTAATTGGACTGTTTCAACTGTAGCAGATTTCACTAAACCAGAAGTTGCTTCTGTAGCTCAACAAGATTCTAATACAATCCGTCTTGCGTTTACAGAAACAGTTAATCCAACTACTGCAACAGCTGTATCAAACTACACACTAAAAAATGCTGAAGGTAAAGCTGTAGTTATTAATAGTGTAAATGTAGTACAAGATACAGATGGTAAAGTTGTAGATATTAAAACTTCTGATTTAAAAGACGGCGGTAACTACACTTTAGAAGTTAAAAATGTAAAAGATAACTCATTAAATGGAAACGTTATTGACACAGTAACAAAAACTATTTCTATTAATGATAAATTCGCTCCAACAGTAACTGAAACTGCTACTGTAGTATCATCTGCAAAAATTAAAATCAACTTCAGTGAAGCAATGGACAGAGCTTCAATTGAAAATGTAAAAATGTATGATGTACCTGAAAAAGTTAAAATTACAGCAACAGCTGATAATAAAGCAGTTATCTTAGATTACACTGAGTACAATGCTGCTAACACAGCTAAAGCAGTTGACTTTACAAGTGCAACTAACACTAATAACCCAACATCAATTAATGTAGGTCGCGTTAAAGATGCTGCAGGAAATGAAACAACTAAATTTGTTACAGCAGTAACTGTTGCAGCTACTACTCCTCATGTAGCTGTTGAGAAAGCTGAACTTACAGCATTAGATACAATCAAGGTAACATTAAACGATGTTGTATCTGTTACTGGTACTCCAACTGTAAAAGTTACTGTAAACAGTGTTGAACAAGATGCAGTTGTACAAAGTACTACAGGTGTAGATGGAAAATCTATCTTAACTCTTAAACTTGCAGCAGATAAGAAAGTAGCAGAAACTAACACAGAAGCACTTAACATCTCTGTGAAAACAGTTGGACAAGTTGATGCAATTGTTAATGCTGATGGTGCAAAATTAAACATCGCAACTCCAGTTGTAGTAAAAGACGCTATCGGGCCAGTAGCTCTTAAGAGAGAAACTGTAGATGCTGATAAAGATAGTAAATTAGATGAAATCAAAGTTACATTCTCTGAAGCAGTTTATGCAGGATCTGTAGCTAAAGAAGATTTTGTTGTTGACGGATATGTAGTAAAAGGAATTAAATCTGTTACAAATGATACAACTAACCCAGAAACTTCATCTGTTGTTGTTGTAGAATTAGAAGAGAAATCTGTACAAGATATCACAGCTCTACCAACAGTTACTGTAGGTGAAGTTACAGATCTATTAGGAAATAAATCTGTAGCAGAAACTACTGGTATCAAAACTACAACAGGTTTCCCAGTTGTTACATTTGGTGGAACTACTTATGTGTACGATGGTTCTTTTAGTGTAAATGCTAAATTACCAGCTACTTCTACTGCAGCGGCTGATAAATACCGTTTTCAAGCAACTGTAACTAAAGACGGTAAAGCTGTAAGTGGATTAGTAATTAACTATAAAGAAGGCACTGTTGATAAATCATTTACAACTGATGCTAATGGTGTAGCTATGTTTGGTCCAGAAACAGGTTTACCTAGCGCAGCTGTAGATGCTCTAAAACTTGCAGATGGCGTTACAACTCCATTCACAGTTCAATTAGACGCAGGTGCTTATGAATTAAAACTTGCTTTAGTTGATAAAGATACAAAAACACCAGTATCTGAAGCAACTTTCACTTATAATAACTAAAAATTACTTTAGCAGATGGATTACTATTTGATTAAGTAGATGAAACGCCTCTTAGATAAACTCTAATGAGGCGTTTTATTTTCTCTATTAATAGCTTACACGGTGTATTACTTAGCCATCAATGTCCTAAGCAACCTGATATGATAGTTAGGAAAATACTCAAAGGCTCTATGGAGAGAAAGCTCTGTACAAAGGTATTTAAAAGTTAATTAATATCCTCTTTGTTCCCCAAATTAAATTAACTCTCACCCTATAACAAAAATCCCGAAAGATAGCATTATTATAAATACTCTTTTAATAGTCATAATGATGATTTTCTATTAAAAAAGCGAATAAAATGACGAAGTTTCTTACATAGACATAAAAAATGCGCATCAAAGAAGGAGATTTTCGTTATATGGCTTACCAACCAAAATCATTCAACAAATTTATAGCAACAGCTGCAATTGCGACACTTGTTACTACTGTAGTTGCTCCAGCAGCAATGGCATCATCTTTCACTGATGTTGCGCCGAAGTATCGAGAAGCAGTGGATTTCGTAGTGGCAATGGGTGCGGAAGGAATCACTGATACGAAATTTGGTGTTCATGAGAATATTAAACGCGTTGATGCAGCTGTTTTACTAGTAAAAGTACTAGATTTAGATTATGAAAATGCTCAGGCTTCAGGATTTACGGATGTTCCTGAACGTGCTGTTAAATATGTAAATGCACTGAAAGAAGCGGGTATCACAAATGGTAAAACGAAAACAAAGTTTGATCCGCATAGTTTAATTACACGTGGAGAATTAGCGGTTTGGATTCAAAAAGGCTTTGAACTAATGGCGAAAAATGATGTTCCTTTCACGGACGTAGCTGATCAATACAAAGAGGCGGTCGCTGCACTTGTTGATCATAATGTTACGAAAGGTGTATCAGCTACTAAGTTTGGAACATATCAACATGCGAAGCGTGGCGACTATGCTATTCTTCTAATGAATGCATTCGATGCGGCATTTGAGCAAGTTGTCTCAAGTTCAATTAAGTTACATGAAGTGACACCTTTAGAAGGTACAGCGGCTATTACAACGGAGGATCAAGGAGTAAAGTTACAATATACATTGCTTGATCAATACGAAAGTGAGATGATGTTTGATGCTCACGAGCCTAATAATAGGAATGATGAAGATATTGAAATCATTGAAGGGGTAGAATTCACTTCTACCAATCCAGATGTAATCGATATTGACACACTAGCGATTGATCAGGGTGGTGTAGCAACATTAAATGTTGGATCAAAAGCGGGGACAACTGAAATTGTTGCTAAAATTCCTAAAACCAATACCGTTTCTAAAATAGAAGTGACGGTTTTCGAAAGGGAAAACGCTGAAGAAATGATGAATACGACTGGCGAAAATACGCCAGACAATGCAGGTAACAAATCAGAGCAAATCGTGATATCTCAATAAATATATGTCGAAAAGGACTATGGAGGATATTCTCTATAGTCCTTTTATAACTATTTTTGTAAACGCTTCCAAATAGATGGTCTTTTTTGGTAAATGAATGATAGAATATTAGAGATGCACATCTTATGCAATATAACATCTGTTTATGGAACTTAACTATTTTTTTGAAGGGTTATGATAGGTTACTCCTTTTTATTGAAAGTGGTGAAATGAATGGATCAATTGGATATTAAATTATTGGAGCTTCTCCAAATGGATAGCCGAATAACTGTAAGTGATTTATCGAAAAAGCTTGCCCTTAGTCGACCGAGTATATCTGAGCGCTTATATCGTTTGCGTGAAAAAGGCATCATTGAAGAGTTTAGCGCTCGAGTTTCATTACCAGCTGTAGGTTTAGATGTCCTTATGTTTATTCAAGTAAGTGAATTAAAGATATCTCCTTCAGAGTTTGAAGGCTTTATAAAAAATGACAGTGATATTATCGAAGGACATCGAGTAACTGGTACAATCGGATATATTTTAAAGGCAGCTGTTGAGAATATGACCAGTATGAGACTGTTGATTGATCGTTTAATTCCTTATGGACATGTTAATACCTCAATCGTTTTATCCTCACCCGTACCATATCGACGTATTCTTCCTAAAAATAAGCAATTAGACTAACAAACTATTTCTGAACAATATGGATGGCATGCCCTAGAGCGGCTTCAGCTGCTTCTAACCATCCTTCTGACAATGTCGGATGTGGATGGATTGTGAGTGCAATGTCTTCTACACGAGCAGATAATTCTAAAGCGAGTACACCTTCGCCAATCAGATTAGAAGCATCGGCTCCGACCATATGCATTCCGAGTAAGAGATGGCTTTCTGCATCAACAATGACTTCTGCAAAGCCTTGTTTTTCATTAGTTGCTAGCGCTCGACCGTTAGCTCGGAAAGGGAAGCTTCCGGTTTTAATGTTATAACCTTGTTGCTCCGCTTCTTCACTTGTTAAACCAACACCTGCAATTTGTGGTTCGGAGAAGATGACGTAAGGAATAAGAGGAGAATCGATGGCACTTGGTAATCCTCCGATTACTTCAGCAGCAACCTTTCCTTGTTTAGCTGCACGGTGAGCTAAAGCAGGGCCTTCTGTAATGTCACCAATGGCAAATATATGTGGAATGTTTGTACGACATTCCTCATCCACTTGGATGTATTGGCGTTCGTTTGTTTTAACACCAGCTTGTTCTAACCCAATGGTATCTGTATTTGGAATTCTGCCAATTGTTATGAGTGTTTGATCACTAACAATCACTTTTGATGGATGTTGTTCTGAAATAACATGAAGATGTACTTGGTTATTTTCAATTGTTGCTTCTTCAACTTTAGTTGCCGTTTCAATTGTAATATTAAGCTTTCTTGCCTTGTGAATGACTTCTTGCACTAGTTGTTTAGAAACTTGAGGGAGAATGCGGTTCGCCATTTCGATGATGGTAACTTGTGTACCTAACTTTGCGAAAGCCATTCCTAATTCAATCCCGATATAACCACCGCCAATAATGGATAAAGTGGATGGAATGGATTGTAATTGTAGGGCTTCGGTTGAGTCCAGAATATATGTGCCATCTACTTGAAGAAACGCAGGGATAAAAGGTCTAGAGCCTGTAGCAATAATGGCATTCTCGAATCGATAGGTTTCGGAATCTCCCTCTGTTTCTACTCGGATACGGTCATCGGATAGGAATGTTGCGGTTCCTTTTACAACGGTGACGCCATTTTCGATACATAGATGTGTGACGCCTTGCTGTAATTGTGAGACAATGCTTCCTTTCCAGTTTTGCCAAGTTTCCATTTGAAATGGAGGTTGCTCTGTTGGGATCTGAATGCCCATTTTACTTAGATTTGTTAAGTTGTGAAATTGCTCAGCTGTATGAATGAGCGTCTTGGATGGGATACAGCCATGGTTTAAGCAAACGCCTCCTAGTTGGTCTTTTTCAATTAGTACAACAGATTTTCCTAATTGTCCGAGTCGGATGGCAGCCGCATATCCACCGGGGCCTCCACCTATGACAACAACATCTATTTCAATGGTTATTTCTCCTACTACCATCTATTTCATCTCCATAAATAATAAATTAGGGTTTTCAAGTAGTTCCTTTAATCGATTTGTAAATCTTACAGCTGTAACACCATCAATGATTCGATGATCGAACGATAAAGACATATTCATCATGTAGCGAATGACACCTTCCCAGTCACGGATGACCATGCGCGGTTCCATTTTATGCAGAGCTAAGATCGCTACTTCAGGGTGATTGATGATAGGTGTTGCGTGTAATCCGCCAATTGCTCCGACGTTGCTAATTGTAAATGTACTACCTGTAATTTGATCGATTTTCAAGGTGCTTTCACGAGCTTGAGTGGCTAACTGTTTAATTTCTTCAGCGAGTTGGAAAATGCTTTTCTGATCTGCATGTTTAATGACTGGAACGATAAGCCCTGCAGACGTGTCTGTAGCAATACCGATATGATAGTAATTTTTTATAATAATTTCATTGGACAGATCATCTATTGAAGCATTAAGCATCTTAAACTCTTGTAAAGCCGTAACGATTGCTTTAATGAAGAAAGGAAGGAATGTTAGTTTTATATTTTTCTCTTCAGCGTACACTTTGAATTGGTCTTTAATTGTTTTTAAAGCATCCATTTCCAATTCATCTACATGCGTAACATGTGGGATAATCGTAGATGATTTCACCATATGCTCAGCAATTTTCTTGCGGATGGCTTTAAGTGGAATGCGTTCTTCTTGTTGTTCAGTTGTGTTGTTTGGCTGTTGTATTGAATGAATGGATTCTGTTTGAACTTTTTGAGTAGGTTGTGGGTTTTGATAGTTTTGTAAGTCACTTTCGGTAATTCTTCCTGCTGGACCCGTTCCATTTATGAGCTGAATATCAATGTTCATTTCACGTGCTAATTGTCGTACATATGGAGTAGCTAGTATGCGGTTTATTTCAATTGGTGGAGTTGTGGATTGTTCTGGGATGGGTGGCGATGCGCTTTGCGACTCGTTTTCTTCGAGAATATGAAATAATGTGCTTCCAACCTCGACGATTGCCCCTTCATTGTAGAACAGTTTCGCTATCTTTCCTGATGCAGGTGCAGTTAACTCTGCATTTACTTTATCGGTTTGAATTTCTAAGACAGGCTGATCTTGCTTAACGAATTCTCCTTCCTGTATGAACCATTGGAGAATCTCTCCTTCGTGCATACCTTCTCCAACGTCAGGTAGTTTAAATTCAATCATTATTGTCCCTCCTTTTAAAATAAGATCGTTTCTGATATTCCTTGTTTGACTCGTTCAACAGTAGGTAGATAATCATTTTCAACCGAAAATGGTGGGACGGGAATGTCAAATCCGGCAATACGTTTAATAGGGGCCTTCAAATAGATAAGCGCTTCATCATTAATGAGAGATATAATTTCTGCACCTAATCCGGCTGTTTTATGCGCTTCGTGAACAACTAATGCTCTTCCTGTTTTTTTAATGGATTGAAGGATGGTTTCTTTGTCTAATGGATACAGTGTTCGCAAGTCGACTACTTCACATTTCCAGCCTTTTTCACTTTCGATTTTCTTTGCGGCAAGTAAGGCTTCTCGTAGCATTGCTCCCCAGGCAAAAATGGTTAAATCCATTCCTTCTTGGACAACTTTTGCCTCACCAATAGGCACTCGATATATTTCTTGAGGAACAGCTTCTTTGAAAGCTCGATACAATTTAGTTGGTTCCATGAAGATGACAGGATCAGGATCCTCTATAGCAGAAATGAGTAGTCCTTTTGCATCGTATGGATTACTAGGTGCTACAACCTTTAAGCCTGGCGTGTGAGCAAAGAAGGTTTCTACACTTTCTGAATGCAGTTCTGGTCCTCTAATGCCAGCCCCATAAGGTGTTCGGATGACAAGTGGAATTGTAAATTGGCCTCGTGTACGATATCTCATTCGAGCGGCATGTGCTACAAGCTGTTCAAATCCTGGATAGATAAAGGCGAGGAATTGAATTTCAACCAAAGGAAGCATGCCATTAAGAGCTAATCCAATGGCTGAACCGATAATACCTGATTCAGCTAAAGGCGTGTCTATGACTCGATTCGATCCGTATTTATCCAACAAGCCTTCAGTTGCTCGAAAAACGCCACCGTTCATTCCGATATCTTCACCCATTAGAATGACTCGTTCATCTTGTTCGAGCTTTTGATCCATAGCTTCCGTAATAGCTTGAATAATGTTTAATTTTCGGCTCATTTCGTATTCACATCCTTTTGTAAAGCTTGTTTCAACTCGTTTTGTTGTTCTTGAATATGCCAAGGCATATTAGCGTACACATGGTTAAACATTTCAAGAGGATTGGCTTTTGGATAACTTTCGGCTTTTTGTACATGTAAGGTGATTTCTTCATCGATTCCCCGCAATAATCGTTGCTCTTGTTCATCGCTCCAAAGGCCATTACGGTATAAAAACTTTTGCAGGCGAGTAATCGGGTCATAATTGTTTCGCCAATGAGTAGATAAGTTGTCTTGGTCGCGATATTTCTTTGGATCATCTGCTGTTGTATGGGCGCCATAGCGGAAGGTTACAGCTTCAATTAATGTTGGTCCATCGCCTTTTAGAGCTCTTTCGATCGCTTCTTTCACGGTCAACCAAACGGCAAAGATGTCATTGCCATCAACGCGAACACCATGAATATCATAAGCGATTGCACGTTGGGCGATGGTTTTAGATGCAGATTGTTTTTTGAAAGGTACGCTAATAGCATAGCCGTTATTTTGACAGAAGAAGATCGTAGGGGTTTTGTACACGCCGGCGAAATTTAATGCCTCATGAAAATCGCCTTCGGATGTAGCACCATCACCAAAGTAAGCGATGCTAATATTGTTTTCACCTCTTAACTTACTTGCCCAAGCTGTACCCATTGCATGAAGCATTTGCGTGGCAATTGGAACAGTAGGAGGAACGATACGCTTATCATCTGGGCAAATTGACCCATCTAGATGAGCCATCCAATATAGGAAAACACGAAATAAGTCTTGACCATGAACGATAGTGGCGGCATGGTCGCGATATGTCGGGAACATCCAGTCATCTGGAGATAACGCTAAAGCGCTTCCAACTTGTGCTGCTTCCTGTCCTTCAAATGGTGCATAAGTACCAAGTCTTCCTTGACGCTGCAAATGAATTGCTTTTCTGTCAAAGGCTCTTACCAGCATCATCTTCTCGTACATTTTCATTATTAAAGGTTCAGGAATGATTCCTTCAATCGATTCAAGCAACTCGCCATTTGGCGTTAAGACTTGATAAAACTTTTTCTTAGATAGTAAATCATTCATATTATTAATCATTGTCTGACTCTCCCTCTTTATTGAATTACTTAGCAAACAGCGAAAAATAATTGTAAAAAAAGTATATAGATAGTATAAAAGAGAAGAGGAATCATCTATATATTAAAAAGAACGAATATTAGCAATTTGATTTCTGTTTTGAATAAATTTTGTTTTTTTCGGTTTCATTTTGCAAATAGTATTTTAGTATGTTTTTTTTATGGATAAATTGAGGTTTAATGGTAAAGGGTGGAAAAAATTCAAAAGTACACCTTTTTTACATTACATAATTAGTAAAGCGTTATGTATTGATTTTTGGAGATGAGGTGAAAGGGTTGAAGAAGTTAATATTGCTTTTAGTAGTTTGTGTGTTTGCTATGGCACCAATAACGAGCTATGCACAGAAAGGCACGGATATTGGTAAAAACACAAACTCTGAAAAAATGAATTTGGATCGTCCATTTACAAAGCAAAGTGTAAGAAGTATTTTTTCAAGTGCTTCAAGTTATCAGAAAGATGAATTAATTATAACTTTTCGTGCTGGAACAACTGACGCAGAGAAACAAAACTTACTTAAGAAACATAATCTTAAAGCAGTCAATCAAATGAAGAATAATCAGTTTGTTTTAGTAGAAACAGAGAATAAAGATTTACAAAGTGTTGCGAGCCAACTTGTTAAAAGTAAAAAGGTGGAATATGTAGAACCAAACGCTAAAGTGAAAAGAAAGTTTACACCAAGAGAAACTTATTATTCTAAGCAATGGCATTTACCGAAAATAGATGCTCCGAAAGCATGGGATGTTTCGAAAGGAAATGCGGGTGTAATAGTCGCTGTAATTGATGGTGGTGCACAAAAGGATCATCCAGATTTAAAACAAAATATTGTTTCGCCATATAACATGGTAAATAAGTCTACTAACTATGTGCCGGATGACCATGGTACTCACGTAGCAGGTATTATTGCTTCGGCTTTAAATGATAAAGGAACAGTTGGTGTAGCACCTAACACGAAAATCATGCCTATTAACGTGTTTAAAGGTGAAGAAGCTGACATGTTCACAGTATCTAAAGCGGTTGAATATGCTACGAATAAAGGCGCAGATATTATCAATCTAAGCCTAGGTGGAGCGAGCTATAGCAGTGCTGTAGATTATGCTGTGCAATATGCGAGTTCGAAAGGTGTCACTATTATTGCTGCATCTGGAAATGAAAAGAGCAGCAAAAATACGTACCCAGCGGCATACAAAAACGTTATAGGCGTTAGTGCTACTAATAAGAAAGATCAATTAGCTTCATTCTCGAATTACGGAAAGTATATTGATGTTACAGCACCTGGAGAAAACATCGTATCTACGGGAGCGAGAAGTGATTTTATTATAATGAATGGAACGTCAATGGCAGCTCCTATCGTATCTGGTATCGCTGCTTTGATTCTTGCACAAAATCCATTCTTAAAGGGTGCAGAAGTAGAAAAAATTCTTAAAAATTCAAGTGTAGACATAGGGAAAAAGGGTTGGGATATTCACTTTGGTTACGGTAAAGTAAATGCGTACAAAGCTTTGCAACTTACTAAATCACCGTTTTCTAATGTAAAGGTAGCTCCTGGATTTACGCTAACAGGCAATAATAGTACAGCAATTTCATTCACAGCTCCTAAAGGATTATATGTCTCTGCTTCGGTTAAAGATTCAACTGGCAAAGTAGTGAAGAAGTTATACAATAGCAAATCTGTTGGTAAGCCCGTTACAATAAATTGGAATGGTAAACTAGACAATGGCAGCTATGCAAACTCTGGACAATACAATATTGTGCTTGCTTTATCTAGCAGTAAAGCGAATTATCAGAAGCCATATGCTATGAAAGTACAAAACAACCTAAATGGTATTGGAACTCCTGACGTTCAATATCCTGAAGTTGTTTCATTCTATCCAGGTGACGAAGAAGCAGCAACTGTATCTTATTACGTTGGCCAACCTTCTAAAGTGAAGGTAGAAGTGTTAAATAAACGTAATGAAGTAGTCCGCCTGCTCCTTGATCAAGAATCAGTTGGAAAAGGAATTAACTCTTTCGTTTGGGATGGTAAGAATAACCAAGGTAGCGTGGAAAAGGACTCAGAGTATAAGTATCGTATAACTGTAACGAACTCAGCGGGTGGTGTACGAACAGTTGAAGGGTCAATATCTAGTACATTAAATCCACCTTGGTTGAAGGAAAACTTATATGAACATGTAACATCACCGAGCGAAGCTATTAACTTCCATATTAATGTAACGAAAAAAGCTACCATGTACCTTTACGTACAAGATGGTAATAAGGAAATAGACAAGAAGAAATATGAATTAAAAGGCGGTAAAGAAACAATACAATACAAGAAACCAACAAATAATTCCTTGTACTATGTGATCGCTTTTGAAGATGAGCTAGGTAATTTATATTTTTATGATGCAGAAGGTTAATAGATTTTAGATGAAAGACGACTCTTATTCTGAAATGGAGAAGGGTCGTCTTTTTTTGTTTTGGCTAAATATGAGTGGAGTGTGGTTTTAAAATAAAGTTTGATAAGAAATCCTATTAGCTTTAAAGTTAATAGGATTTCTTATTTCACAAACTGGGAAGAATAGTTAAAGAAATTATTGTTGTGTTTGCATTTAGAGTAGGATACAATAAAAATGAGAACGTATGTTTTGTTTTTTGTGTATATGTTAACTTTTTTAAAGGGTTAATTAGAATATGGTGTGAATACTTTAAGTGCATCGTTAATTCTTTAGTTGAGCGAAACTCATAGACTAAAAGAACATTTTGAGCATCACTATTACATGTGGACTCTTGTTCAATTAACGGAGCGTTAGAACAAAATCTACTCTGGTACTTCTGAGTTTTGTGAAGAGATCTTGTCAAAACTTCACACATAAATACGTGTCTTCTAGTTAATAGTAGAAAAAAACAGGAATGTGAATTAAATACAAAGGTGGGAATAGTAAATGAAAACAGATAATAAAGGAACGATAACGGTAGAGACCACAGTNNTCAGCAGCTTTCTTAATGCACCAATTGAAAAAGTGTGGGAATATTGGACAGAACCACATCATATAACGAAATGGTCTTTTGCTTCTGATGACTGGCATGCACCACATGCCGAAAATGATTTAAGGGAGGGTGGAACATTTCTTACAAGAATGGAAGCAAAGGATGGAAGCTTTGGATTTGATCTTGGTGGAGTGTATAATGAAATTCAAATAAACGAATTGATTTCTTACACACTTGGGGATGGAAGAAAAGTTAGAATCACTTTTATTAGTCATGAAAACGACACGAAGGTAATCGAAGTTTTTGAGGCAGAAGCTACCCATTCCACTGAACAGCAAAAAGAAGGATGGCAGGCGTTTTTAGACAATTTTAAAAAATATAGTGAACTTTCCCAAGAAAAATAAAAATGAATAGGACAGCAGTTTGAATAGTAAGGACATTATCAAGAATTATAGGCCTATTAGTTATTAAGGGATAAAATAATTTTTAATAACTAAAATTAGGGCTGTCATTAATGCAGTCTTTTCTTGTGCCACAAAAGGTGTAAGTTTAGTTCTTAAGCCATTAATGAGTAAAAATAATAAGGGGGAAACTAATATGACAAACAGAAATAAAGAGTTGTCACTAGAACAACGTGAAGAACTACTCAGAACTTTGAAAGCCCGTTTTGAAAAAAACATGAACCGCCATAAAGGTCTTGAATGGGCTAAAGTACAAGCTAAGCTCGAAGCTAATACTGAAAAACTGTGGTCACTCAATGAAATGGAAGGAACTGGCGGCGAACCGGATGTTGTTGGCCATGATAAAAAGACGGGCGAATACATCTTTTATGATTGTTCAGCGGAAAGTCCTAAAGGTCGCAGAAGCTTTTGTTACGACCGTGAAGCACTGGAGTCAAGGAAAAAACACAAACCAGAAAATAACGCTATTGATATGGCAACTGCCATGGGCATCGAACTTTTAACGGAAGAACAATACCGGGAGCTGCAGAAACTTGAAAATTTCGATATGAAAACGTCGAGCTGGGTGCAAACACCTGCTAATATTAGAAAACTCGGCGGGGCCATCTTTTGTGATCGTCGCTATGACACTGTTTTTGTGTACCATAATGGAGCAGACTCCTACTATGCTGCAAGGGGATTCCGTGGCTCGCTAAAGGTCTAATTTTTGCATGAACATCTAAATTTGAATTTGAGAACGGATCACCTGGGGAAAGGTTTTAATTTAATTCTCAATTATCGGGTGCAATCGTATTATATAGTTCAACCAGAACTCTCTGGTTGAATTTTTTTATATGCATTTGATCTATCAGTAGCCAGGGTAGAACGTCCGGGTGCGTGGGATATTGATTACGTCTGCTAAACTGTTCACCCTCTACTAGTAGAAATATGTTTGAGGCTGGTTGGGACTTAGATCTCGTATAACAAGCGAAGCTATAATACTACTTGTAGGTAATAGGGATTACTTGATGCAGTTCTCCATTTCGATACCAACACATCCATGTCTTAATTTGTGTGTAGTTTCGGATATTCAATTTTTCCATCACTTCTTTATCAGGTACCCCGCTAACCGCATTTCAACCCATAGAAAAAACACCTCACATTGATTAGATATTTATTCAATACCCTTTTTTCAACGAAGGTGTTTTTATTTGTCTCAATTTTTTATGTCAGTGCCCTTTCAATCTTTAAAAAAACGATGGCTTTTTATATGTAGTAAAATCAAGTATTTATAGTGGTTTTTAATCAAACTTCATTTGAAAGCTACACAGAGAATCAGAAATATGAGCGAGAACCAAAAATATGAGCGGACAGCCAGATATATGAGCAGACCCCCATAACCCCATAGGACTATATAATGATATTAGTCTAGTGCCTATTAAAATAAGTCGCAAAATAGATTATTTGCAGATAAAATAGACATGTATATTATTTTTATATAATATGATTGTTTTGTATGCAAGAAGGAGGGATACGTGGTTATGAAAAAGCTGGCGATGCTATTATCGTTAATACTAGCGATTGGACCAATAACGGGTTACGCTGCTCCTGATCAAGCGAGTGAAAACGGATTACAAGGGCAGTCGGATACTCTTGAGAATACAGAGACTAGTAATCAACCGAATGTAGAGGTTAATCCACCAGTTTCTAAGAAACAAGTGAAGGAAATATTTTCAGAGGCTGATGAATATGCGCCAAGAGAGTTGGTTATTTCTTTTAATGCATCAGCATCTGAAGCAAGGAAACAAGAAATATTAAATCAATATGACTTGAAGATTCAATCAACATTGCTGAATGGAGATTACATACTTGTTTCGACACCAAGAGGAGATGCTATTCAAGACATAGCAAAAGAATTAGTGCAGTATAAAGAAATTGCTTATGTGCAACCAAATACTAAAGTGAAAAAAGAGTTTGTTTCACAAGAGCCATATTATTATAAGCAATGGCACTTACCAAAAATCGAAGCACCGAAAGCATGGGATGTTACAAAAGGATCTTCCAATGTTGTTGTAGCTGTTATTGATGGAGGAGCTCAAAAGGATCATCCAGATTTGAAGCACAGCATTGTGTCACCGATTGATATGGTAACTGGTTCAAGTAATTATATTCCGGATGATCATGGTACGCATGTAGCTGGTATCATTGCATCTGCTTTTAATAAGTATGGAACAGCGGGAATTGCTCCGAATACAAAGATCATGCCGATTAATGTGTTCGAGGGTGAATATGCAGAAACCTTTACGATTGCATCAGCTATTGAATATGCGGTGAAGAACGGAGCCGATATTATTAATTTGAGTTTAGGTGACTATGCCTATGATTATGTTGAAGACTCTGCTATTCAATACGCGGTAAAGAATGGAGTAACAGTCATTGCAGCAGCGGGTAATGAAGATACAGATTTTGATATGTATCCTGCTGGTTATCGAAATGTTATCGCTGTGGGCGCAACTGATCGAAATGATGATATTACGTACTTCTCTAATTATGGTAAGAATATTGACGTAACTGCTCCAGGAGAAGCCATTATGTCCACCATTACGGGCAGTCGATATGGGGCGTATGATGGAACATCACAAGCAGCACCAGTTGTATCTGGAATTGCAGCTCTTATTCTAGCAAAAAATCCATTTACTACAGTTGGGGAAGTACAAAGCATTCTTAAGAAATCTTCCGTTGATTATGGAAATCGTGGTTGGGATATGTTCTATGGAAATGGACGAGTTTCGGCGTATAAAGCTCTTTCATTAACAAGTTTGCCAATTACAAACTTCCAGTCACCATCTAGTTTTACCATAACAGGAAAGAATAGAATGAGCGTTTCATTTACGGCACCAAAGAATACGAGACTAACTGTTCAAATTCAGAACGCTAATGGCAAGGTTGTTAAAACATTATTGTCTAACAAAGCATGGAATGGTGGCAAAGCTACTGTTTATTGGAATGGTTCATTAGATAACGCTACTTATGCTAGCAATGGTAAGTATAAATTTGTAGTTTCACTTAGTAGTAATAAAGGAAACTTCCGAACACATAAAACAATAAATGTGAAAAATACGATGCCGGCAACTGTTTCAGCACCAGCGGTAACCTATTTTTCACCAGTTGCTCAAAGCAAGGTAAGTTTACCAGTCAATATTAGCAAACCAGCTAAAGTTACTGCTCAAGTAGTGAATGGGCAAGGAAAACTAGTGAAATCGATTTGGAACAATGTCTCTCTTAGTGCGGGAAGTCGTACATTAAGCTGGGATGGTAAAAATGAAAATCGCAAATACATTGGTGATGGCACGTATAAGGTTCAATTCACGGCTGTAGATGGCAATAAAGTAAAGTCAACTACTTCGGCTAGTATTATTCTTGATAGTAAGGCGCCTGCCTTATCTGTTGCGGCAGATCCTGCTGTGTTTATAGCGAATGGTACGAACACAAGCACGGCTAGATTTAATGTGAAAGAGCCATTATATGTTACGGTGAAAGTAGTATCTGAGCAAGGTGTAACGGTACGAACATTGGCTAATAATCAATCTTTCTCAGCTTCTACTCATTCTTTAAAATGGAATGGTAAGAATAATAGTAACGTTGATGTATCAGCGGGAAAATATCAATATGTAGTTGAAGGTAAAGATCGTGCCGGAAATAAAACAACGAAGGCATCATCGTTTTTTACATTGCAAAGATAGAATGATTTAAGGAATTGTCTCTCTAGTAATAGGCATTACTGGAGGGGCAATTTTTTTATTTAATAAAAAATAAAAATTTATACAAAATATGAAACTTTTTCCATAATTGGTACGTCTAATACATATGGGGTTTGCTATCTCTTTTTCCAAAATAGAGATTAGTAAATACATAATTTATTATTTTATATGAAAAAGGAGGATACGTATGAAGAAAGGTTTGAAAGTATTTGCAGCGGTTGGATTAAGTTCGATGCTACTAGCATCTATGGCTATTCCGTCTGCCTCTCTAGCGAAAACGAAAACGGCGCTAGAAAGTGCAAAAAGCTCATCAGTGAGTAAATCAGTAAAAGGGAAGCATGAAAAGAAAGCTCCGATGAGTGAGGATAGTTTCATAATCAAATACAACAAAGCACTGACACCAACAGAGCATAAACTAGCTGGTGGGACGTTGGTCCGACAAATTTCGAAATTGAATTATGCGGAAATCAAAGTAAAGAACAAGCAGAATTTAGCTAAAGTTATGAAAGCTTATAAAAAACTAGGTAAAGTAGAATCTGTTCGTCCTAGCTTTTTATACACTACGAGTTCTTTAGGTGATCCGAAAGCAAGTGAACAGTACCAACATTCGATGCTTCGAACGGAACAAGCATTGGAATTAGCAGGGAAGAATAAAGTAACCGTAGCTGTTATTGATACAGGTACGGACTCCAAACACCCTGATTTAAAAAATGTTGTACTACCAGGCTATAATGCATCAAATCCAGCTAACCAAAATGTAGTAGGTGACTGGGATCATGGTACGCATGTTTCAGGTATTATCGGTGCAGAGAAAGGAAATGGTGTAGGCGGATACGGAATGAATCCAGCTGCTAAGCTATTGCCAATCGATGTTTTTGATGGAGGTGGAGGTGCATCTGATGTAAGTATTGCAGAAGGCATTCTATATGCTGTTGAGAAAGGTGCTAAAGTCATTAATATGAGTTTAGGTGGAGGGGGTTCATCTCCTGTTCTTGCAGAAGCCATTGCAACGGCTATTAAGAAAGGTGTCGTTGTTGTAGCATCAGCGGGTAACGAAAGTAGTGATTCAATAAGTTATCCTGCAGGCTATGAAGGTGTTATTAGTGTAGGATCTATTAATGATAAGAAAAAACTTTCTGATTATTCCAATTATGGACCTTCGGTAGATATCGTAGCTCCTGGAGAAGATGTTTACAGTACGTTATACAGTTTTGAGAAGAAATCTACTTTTGTGGCAGCTAGTGGAACTTCCATGTCATCACCGGTGGTGGCAGGGGTAGCATCACTTTTACTAACGAAATACCCAAATCTTACACCAGCACAAGTTGAATATATTTTAGAGAAAACAGCTGATGATCTTGGTGAAAAAGGTTTTGATACGAAGTTCGCAAATGGATTAGTTAATCCTGTTAAAGCATTATCTTATAATGTGAAAAACGTACCTTCATATGTGAAGAGTGAATGGACACATAAAGAGATCCAGCAACAAGCAGAGCAAGTTGATGCAAAGGAGAAGGTTGTGAAAGAAGGAGCTATTACAAAGCCTTATGAACAAAAATGGATTAAATTCGATGTGAAAAAAGGTGAATATATCCAAACAGTTCTAGAAGGCTCTAAAAACTTTGATTACAAAATCATGGCTCATTTCTATGGAAAAAATAGTGTAGAATCATTTGACGTAAATGATACGCAAGATGGAACTGTTGAAGGTAAGCTAATCCAAGCACCTTTTGACGGAACCGTTGCAATTGGTGTTAAAGACGTTAATGATAGCTTCGATGATTCTAGTAATCAAGAATCTAAATATAAGTTAACAGTGGAAAACGTATCAGCGCTACCTAAAGATGAATCAAGTGTAGAAAAAATGATTAACATTTCTAGTCTACCTTATCAGGAAGCTAAATCATTTACTTTAGCAGGTGAGAAAGGTGACTATGATTATTTCACATTGAATGTAAAAGAAGAACAATTAATTAAGATTAATATGTCAGGAATTCCGGGTCTTAATACGGAAATCGGTGTTTATAACGTAAATAATATAATTGGTGAAGACCCTGAAGCACCAGCAAGTGAAAAGCTTTCTGAAGCGGATAAACTTGCTAGAATAAAAGAAGCTTTAGAAGGTGAAGAAAAACTACCAGCAGACTTTACAGGTAATAGCTTTGGTGTAGGAAAAGACGAAACACTTTCATTCACAGCTCAACCAAATCAAGAGTATATTATTAAACTTGCTGGTGATGCAATGAACCTGAATGACTTTGATTTATTATTTGCTATGCTATTTGGAATGGATTTAGGGTTATCAGAGGATGAAAAACCATCTTCTGTAGTTCCATATTCACTCAATGTTACTGGCAAAGTTTTACCGACTGATGAAGATGGCTTAGATAGCGGTGTTCTTGGAGAAGAAGAAGAACGTGGAATCTCCATATCTATTATCATGTCTGCAGCTGAAAAGAATAATAAAATTACGGCAGCAGGTGATTCATATTTAGAAGAATTAGATACTAATATGAAAACCATCTTAGAAAGCGCACTTCCATATACAGTAGGTAGTAAAGCAACAGGTTATATTCAAAATGATATGGACCAAGATTATTTCATCGTTGAACCGGAAGAAACAGCTATTTATCAATTTGGTTTGAAAAATGTTGATGGCAATATTCCTTTTGCAGACATCATTGAAGTTAGTGAAGAAAAAGATGAAAATGGCAACACATATACTGTTCCAAATTATATTAGTGATAACATCAATTGGAGTGGTTTTGACATCACAGGTATGGATCAATTCTATACTGGATTGGAAAAAGGCAAAAAATATGTAGTGAAACTAACTGGTAATGCAGCACTAGGAACATCTTTTGAACCGTATGAACTAACTTCTAAGAAGGTTATTGGAGATCCATCCGATGCTCATGAGCCAAGTGATTATAAGAACCTTAAGAATTTACCAGCTGCTACTTTCCAAGGTAATTTTGCAATGCCAAATGACACGGATCCGTTCTATTATGTAGCACCTGATACAGGTATAAAAGCGATTTCGGTTGCATCAGAGAAAGCAACTGATGCAATGAAGCAGAAATATCCAGAAGATTTAATTAGCGATTTTAAAGGAATTGCGACCATTATTGAAGATACAAATGGCAATAAAGAGTTCGATGAAGGAGATAATTTTATCACTGAAATTCAAAAAGGTATAAATAGTTTCTCTTCAGGTTCATTTAAAACGAAACAAGGACAAGGATATTTCATTGGAATTTATGGATATATAGACGGTACTATTCCGTTAACATTGCTTCCATATACGTTCAAATTAGAATCTATGAATAAACAAGATGAAGCATCTAGCCAAGCGAAACCGATAAAAATGAAACAAGATAAAGGCACATTGAAAACGGCAACGGGCTATTTGAATGCAGGTATTAATGGTGGAGACGAAGACTGGTTTGAATTCGAAGTTAGTAAGGATTCTACTGTTACAGTGAAATTGGAAGCAGGTAAAGAAATAGATGGTGTGATTAGTCTTTATCAAAATGGAAAGCTGCTCAAGCATTCCGACCTATACTATTTAGGTGATGATGAAGTAATCCAGCTTAAGTTGAAGAAGGGTAAATACCAAGTGAAAGTAAATGATGCGTACGGTACTGCAAGTATCTCTCCGTATACATTGAAAGTCACAACTCCATAAATAATATGTAAGACAAGAACTGTCCTGTAAGTCAGTGTGACTGACAAGGGGCAGTTCTTTTTTTAGAGATAAGAGAGAAGATAATTTTGCTGGTGTCTAGCTCCAGCGCCCAGCTCCTAGTGAACTTCACCCATCTCCCTACGATAAGTCAACATCGAATCGCTTGTCAGCTCTTCGTGTATCCTTTATCTCAGTCGATGGGCTCCAGTCCATACGGAGCTAAACGGGCACTTCCGCTTTTCTTAAAATAATTGGAATAAAATATGAAAAATAACCAAAATAATGAAACTTTTCTTGAATTTGACACGTCTAACGTTTATGGGGTTTGCTAGCTCTTATTGTAGAAGAGAATAGCAAATACATAATCTATCAAAAATTATAGGCTAAAAAAGGGGGAGAACTATGAAGAAAAGCTTGAAAATAGTAGCAGCAGTCGGGTTAAGTTCATTTCTATTAGCATCCGCTGCTATTCCATCAGCTACGCTAGCAAAGGTGCAAACAAAACCAGTGCTAGAAAACTTTAAGAGTATTTCATATTTACAATCTCAGCAAGGCCAACAAGAACAGCAGAAATCACCGTTTAGCGAGGATACTTTTATCATTCGTTACAACAAGCCACTAACAGCAGCAGAACATAGAGCAGCTGGAGGTACACTTGTACGACAAATCGCTGATTTGAATTATGCGGTTGTTAAAGTGAAAAATAAAAAAGACCTAGCAAAAGTAATGAAAGTCTATCAAAAGCTAGAAAAAGTAGCATCAGTTAGCCCGAGTGTAAACTATAAACTACAATCTCTCGGAGATCCAAAAGCAAATCAACAATATCAACTATCCATGCTGCAAGCTGATAAAGCTCAAAAACTAGCAGGAAAGAATAAAGTTACTGTAGCCGTAATTGATATGGGAACCGATCCAAACCATCCAGATTTAAAGGATAATTTGTTGCCAGGTATTAATGTCGGAAACCCTGCGAATCAACCATTTACAGCGGATCACGGTACGCATGTTTCTGGAATTATTGGAGCTGTAAAAGGAAATGGCATTGGTGGCTATGGTATCAATCCAAATGTGAAAATATTGCCGATCGATGTGCTGGATGGCAATAATTATTATTTAAGTGATTATGTGCTAGCGGATGGTATTCTTACAGCTGTAGCTAAAGGTGCAAAGGTCATTAATATGAGTTTAGGGATGCCATATGATTCACCTATAACAGATGCAGCTATTAAGAAGGCTACAAAAGCAGGAGTTGTAGTGGTAGCATCTGCTGGAAATGATTCGTCTGATTATGTGAATTATCCAGCCGGTTATGAAGGTGTTATTAGTGTAGGTTCAATCAATAAAGAAAAGAAATTATCCGATTTCTCAAGTTACGGACCTTCTGTTGATATCGTTGCTCCTGGAGAAGCGGTGTACAGTACACTTTATGAACCGTCTAAGAAATCAACGTATGCTGAAGGAAGCGGTACATCAATGGCTGCACCAGTCATTGCCGGTGCAGCGTCTTTATTACTATCAAAGCACCCAAACTTAACACCAGCTCAAGTTGAATATATTTTAGAGACAACAGCCGATGATTTAGGAGAGTCAGGCTTTGATACGAAATACGCTCATGGTCTAGTCAACCTAGTTAAAGCTTTATCTTATGATGTTTCAAAACTGCCATCCTATGTAAAAGATGAATGGACAAAACAAGAAATACTGGCGAAAGCGGAGCAAGTGAATGCGAGCACTCCAGTAGTAAAAAATGGTGCGATTACAAAACCTTTCGAACAAAAATGGATTAAGCTTGACGTAAAGAAAGGTGATTATATTCAAACATCTTTACTAGGGTCGAAACAATATGATTATAAAATCATGACTCATTTCTTCGGAGCAAATGGAAAAGTACAATCGCTAGATATTAATGATTCACAAGATGGTAGCTCAGAAGGTAAATTACTGCAAGCGCCATTTGACGGCACGATTGCCGTCGGTGTGAAAGATGTAAATGCTAACTTTGATGATTCTGGAAAGAAATTATCTTCCTATAAATTATCTGTAGAAGTAGCGAAAGAATTGCCTAAAGATGAGTCAACGCTTGCACAAATGGTGAATGTTCCGAGTCTACCATTTAAAACTGCTCAACCATTTACATTGGCAGGAGAAAAGGGAGACTATGATTACTTTACTTTAAAGGTGAAAGAAGAACAGCTTGTTAGACTGAATATGTCCGCTATTCCAGGATTAAACACAGACATTAGTATATATAATATGAGCAATTTAATTCCAGAAGATGCGACTGGTGAGAATGGAGAAAAGTTAACAGAGCAAGCAAAACAAGAAATGCTTAAAGAATATCTTGAAGGTGAAGAACCAATTGAATCAGATTTCTATGCGAATAGTGGAGCGGTTGGTAAAGGGGAAATGCTCACATTTTTGGCTCAACCAGATCAAGAATACATGATTAAAGTAGGCGGAAACGCGAATGATTATTATAATGATTTCTTTAGTTTCTTCGAAGAAACAACAATTCTCGAATCAGATGAGAAAAAATCTTCGTTATTACCATATTCTTTAACGATTGATAGTAAAGTAATGCCTGAAGATGAAGATGCAATTAATGAAGAAATAATGAATGGCGAAGAAAAGGAAGATTCAGCTGTAGGTATCGCGATTAATAATAAGTCGCGGAATAAAAATAAGCAACGTGCTCCAATTCAAGCTGCTGGTGATCCGTATTTCGAAGAGCAAAAACGAGTCGTACAAATGCTGCATGAAAGTGCACGTCCATATGCGATTGGCGATAAAGGAACAGGATATTTACAAAACGGTGGAGATATAGATGCTTTCTTAATTGAAGCGGAAGAGACTGCCATTTATGAATTCGGTATTAATAATCATGAAAATAATATTCCGTACGTTGCTATTAATGAAGTAGTAGAAGAGAAGAATGGAGACGGGGAAGTTTTAACATACCTAAACAGTATCAGTGAAAATGTAGCTTGGGGCTGGTCAAATGTTGAAAAAAAGAACAAGTTCTATACAGGTTTACAAAAAGGGAAAAAATATTTTGTAATGTTAGCTGAAGACTTTTATTCTGATGGAGGAACAGCCACTTCATTTGAACCTTATGAGTTATCAAGTAAACTAGCTGTCGCTAATCCGGAAGATCAATATGAGCCAAATAATGAAAGAGATGCTTTAGCAAACATTCCGGCAGCGAGTTTTAAAGCAAACGTAGCTATGCCTGATGATACGGACCATTATTATTTTGTAGCGAAGGAAACGGGAGTTAAAGGTCTTTCAATAGAAGTAGATGCTATAACAGATGCCTGGGAAAATCGATATCCAAGTGATTTGATTGTTCCATATCATGGTTTTGCTACAATCTATGAAGATACAAATGGAAACCGTAAAATCGATGGTGGAGACGAAGAAATTCAAGAGGTAACAAGAGGTCCTGAAGGCTTCTCAGCTGGATCATTTAAAACGGTGAAAAATAAAGGATACTATATAATCGTAAATGGAAGTGAAACGCTCTCACTACTTCCATATACGCTTAAGTTAGAATCTATGAACAAGAAGGACGAAGTATCAAGCCAAGCGAAGCCGATTAAAATGAAGCAAGAAAAAGGTGCTTTAAGAACAGCTTCAGGTTATCTGAATACAGGCGTTACAGGTGGAGATGAAGATTGGTATGAATTCGAATTGAATAAGAATTCTTCTGTAACGGTGAAGCTAGAAGCAGGTAAAGAGGCAGACAGTATTATAAGTCTGTACCATAAAGGCAAATTAATTAAGGAATCGGATTCATATCTTCAAGCAGATCTAGAAGAATTCCAAATGAATTTGCAAGCAGGTAAATACCAAGTGAAAATAAGAGATGCAAATGGTGCTGCTAGTATTACACCATACAAGTTAAAAGTGTACGCTCCTTGATTCATAATTAACTAGACTAAGAGGTTATTTCCGTGGTATTAATGGAAGTAACCTCTTTTTGCAAAAAAATTCAAATCGTAAAATAAAATATGGTAAATAGTTATAATTTATCCAATAGAAGAAATATTTTCATAATACTCTTGTAATACGTTTGGTATATGATAAAATATGTATTGTAATACCATTTCCGTTTTGTAATACGATAAACGTAGGTCAAAGGTTGGTCGAAGACAAAAAAGATATCTGCTTATAAGCAGATATCTTTTTTGTTTTATTTGAATATTGGGAAATATATTGATTTTACAGTGATTCTTCTCTTTTTGGGTGTTGTCTAGCTCCAGTGTCTAGCTCCTAGTGAACTTCACACTTCTCCCTACGATAAGTCAACATCGAATCGCCTATCGGCTCTTCGTGTATCCTTTATCTCAGTCGAATCGCTCCAGTCCATACGGAGCTGAGCAAGCCACTTCCGCTTTTCTTTGTGTCTAGCTCCTAGTGGACTTCCCTCTTCTCCCTACGATAGTCAACTATGAAATGCGGAATCGGCCCGTTCAGCCCCGCTGTCATAAGACGAAACACACAGGAAATTCTGATTTCCGAAGTGATTTGGCTTATGGCACGAGGGGCAGGCCGATGAAGCTGGACAA
>NZ_JBALMO010000003.1:3967-6504 GCF_036963345.1 Bacillus sp. JJ722 | reverse complement strand
TACGGAGCAAAACGGGCGCCTCTGCTTTTCGGTGTGAATAATTTTGCTTTATAGTTTACTAGATTTCTTGAATTTATGTTTGGAATTAAACGGTAAATATAGTAAGGTTATAGAGTACTAGTAAAAATTTTCGAAAGGTTGTCATAGATTTGAACATTAATAAGATTGCAGCTAGTGTAGTTCTCTGTTTTTGTGTTTTGTTTGTTGTTGGAGGTTCAAAAGGCTTTGCCAAAACAACTTCACTGACTCCAGGCGTTGATTGGAAGTCTGAACAAACGGTGATTGATAAGCGTAATCAATTTATTAATATGCTAGAAGTTAATCTGAATGATCCATATACAACTGTGGATTTCGGAGTTGCTTCCCCGTTAGAAAAAAAGACTCCAGTAACTTCGTTAGCTAAATTACATACGTTTGAGAAACATCATGTTGTGGGAGCAGTAAATGCTTCATTCTTTCATATGAATAGTGGTGAACCAGCTTATCTCTTAGCGAAGGATAATAAAATTACATACTTAGGAAGCGGCGCGGGAGCAGATACGAGTTTTATGCATGTACCGGCAGCTTTCGGATTAACAAAAGATAAAAAAGCCGTTATCGATCGTTTCAACATAGATATTGCTGTTAAGCATCAAGATAAAACGATTAAGATTGACAGTTATAATAAAGAGAGAGAAGACAACAGTAGTATCCTCTTTACTTCAAGTTATCGTTTTGGAAATACTCGAACAAATCCATTTGGTTATGAAGTTGTTATTAAAGGCTTACCAAAGAGCATCGACAAACAATTATCATTTGGAGAAACTATTACAGGAAAGGTAGCGAGTATTAGACCATATGGACAAAAGTCAAGCAGTACCATTCCTAAAGATGGTTTTGTTTTATCAGCTACTGGATCACAGGTAGAAGCTCTACAAAATATGAAAATAGGAGACCCAGTTTCTATAACATTGAACATTGATGAGCAATGGAAAGATGCGAATTTCGTATTAGCGAGTGGTCCGTTACTTGTGCAAAATGGAAAAACGAATATGACAATCTCAGATTCAAGTCCACGTGCAACAGAACGAACATCGCATACAGCTGTAGCTGTTGATCGCACAGGTAAGAAAGTATTTATGGTTACCGTTGATTCAAAGCGTAAAGGGAAAAGTCAAGGAATGACATTAAGAGAGTTTTCTAATTACCTTGTTAAGCAAGGTGCGTACCAAGCTATCAATTTAGATGGCGGTGGTTCGACAACTATGGCTGCTAGAATTCCTTGGGGTCGCTATGCTTCATTAGTTAATTTGCCATCAGGTGGAAGTCAACGTTCTGTATCAGCTATATTAGAAGCTGTTAGTACAGCTCCATATGGACCACCAAAAGTAATGAAAGTGAAACAGTCAGACGAAGGAAATATGCTGGTAAGTGGATCAGTTAGTTTTTCAATTACGTCAGCATTAGATAGCTATAATAACCTTGTAAGTGTATCAAAGTACCCTCCTAAATATTCAGTTGAGGGAGATATAGGGCGAATGGTTAATTCTAAATTCATCGCTGAAAAACCTGGAAAAGGAAATGTTGTCGTTCGTAGTGGCGATGCTGTTGTGAAGATCCCAATAACTGTAGATGCACGACCTGCGAAACTTAGTAGCAACGTTTCAAGTCTATATGTTGGCAAAGGTAAATCAGAGAAAGTAACAATCTCTGCATATAACAGTAAGAATGAGCTACTTAGCTTTAATCCAAATAGTATAAAGTGGAGCGTTGAAGGTAACATTGGAAGTATAGCGCCAGATGGTACATTTACAGCTAATCAAAAAGAAGGTAAAGGTAGTATCGTTGCAAATCTAAGTGGAAAAGTAATTAAGATACCGGTAACGGTTAGTTCAAAACCTTTAGTTGTTAATTCTTTAGATTCTGTTAAGCAATGGAAAGCAGCAAGTGCTAGAGCAAAAACAAGTTTAGTAGAGAATAAAAGCAGCTTGAGAAAAGGCGGAACAGGATATATCGGAATCAATTATGATTTTACAAAGTATAAGAGCGGTGTATCAGCTTCTTATATGAAACCAGCTTCGAAGTTAGTTGTTCCTTCTTCACCAACATCACTTTCGGTTTGGGCATGGGCAGATGGTAAGAAACATTGGCTAAGAACTCAAATTAAAGATCGCAATGGTAAATTGTATACACTTAATTTCACAGAAGAGCACAAGCTTGATTGGAAAGGGCAATGGAAACAAGTAAAAGCCGTTATCCCAAAAGGTGTTGCTTATCCAATCTCTATTGAAAGTATTTATGTAGCAGAAGGTAATGCCGATAAAAAGAATAAAGGTACTATTTATTTAGACGAATTAATGGCTAACTATAATTAATAGTAAAGCTGATATCCTAGTATACACTTTAGGATATCAGCTTTTTTATTTACTATATTTATATAATAAAAAGTTGTCTAATATTTGTATGAATATACAAATTTATCCCAATCTAACTGGCGCTAAAATCCCACTTCAAAACGAAAGTAATAGAGAAGACGCTTAAGTGGGAGATTAAGCGCC
>NZ_JBALMO010000003.1:0-3948 GCF_036963345.1 Bacillus sp. JJ722 | reverse complement strand
GCGCCAGTAAGAACCCGATTGATTCAACTAATAATCGGTCGGGGATGGACGAACACCCCCACCGATTAAAGTTTCACTTTATATAGTGTGTTCTTCTTTCACCTTGTGAACGTAATGAAAGGTGAAAGTTGTAACAAAAGATAAAATCATAACAGTGAAGAAAATGCTATGTGGAATATGGATATTTAGCAATGTTAATCCCATCTTCGCCCCAATGAAAGCAATCAGTATGTAAGCTGCCGTTTCTAACTCTGGCACTAAGCGTGATGAATAGAGTTGCAATTCCACGCATTAATAGAATTCCAAGCCAGAGGTTAATAGAAAAAAACAAAAAACAGACTCGTTCAATAGAACAAGTCTGTTTCATTATTAAGCTTCTACAGCTGCAACTTTCCACGTACTAAAATCAAGTTCTTCTTTTAAAATTAATGAGCTAGGGAAGATGAATGTCCAAGGTTTCGTTGTGTTTGCTTTTACTTCTAACTCATCTAATTTAAACGCTCCCTTTGCAACAATTTCTCCAGAAGCATCCCAAACTTGAAGTGGTAATTGCTGAATACTAATTGATTTAGGGCTACCATTTCTGATTAGCACTGTTACATGTAAATTACCATCGGGATGTTTAGCAGCTTGAAGTCCCATGAAGTTTACTTCACCGTGTTTAGGTGGAGTTAGCCCATCTACAATTTCTTTCAGTTGAGCTTTACCTTCAGAGCTTAAGCTTTTATCCCAAGATTCTGCAAGGTCTAGAGCATGCTTAGGTTTGATTTCAAAAGCAAGCGTCCAATCTGAAGTCGAGAACTCAGATTTCATTAAAGATTCTTTAGGAAATACAAATTGCCAAGGACGGCTGCTTGTTTTTGGTAATTCACCAAGTTCCGCCATATCAAATTCATGACGAGCGAATGGCTGCTGGTTATCGTCTAATAATAATAAAGTTACCTTTTCAAATGTGATGGCTTTATTTAGGCTATTACGGACAAAAGCAACAGCAATCAAATGATCGCCATCTTGCTGCAATTCAATTCCGGATAATGAAATTTGATTTGGTTTAAGTGGTGCTAATTCATTATTTAAGAAACGATATACATAGCCTTGTTCTTGAGAAAGCGCCCAAGAAGGATGTATTGATAATTCTGTTTCAATTTCTGTTTCTTGGTCGAAATCGATGTTATCGTCTTTTTGATTTAGTATTTCCTCTGATGAAACGGTGCTTTCTTTTCCTTCATTTTTTAGTTTTTTATTATTCTTACGAAATATTGAAAGCATAGTATTTCCTCCTGAATGTTACTGATTTATTTACTCTTGTTGTCAGCTCTCTATGTACTTTTATCCCGTTTTAACTGGCGCTAAGACTCCCACTTCAAAACGAAAGTAAAAGCAAAGACGCTTAAGTGGGGGATTAATCGCCAGTTAGAACCCGATTTGTTTTACTAATAATCCGTGGGGGATGGATGAAAACCCCCAAAGTTTCACTTTATTGCTGTAAGTTAATCAATTGCATTAAATGAGCTGTTTCTAAGGCGATGTATTTACCTATTTTGTTATAGGAAAGTGTGAATAATTCCAATCCTTCTTTTTGGTAAATACGCATAGGATCTTCTTGTTGATAATAACGAAGTCCAATACCTTCTTTTAAGCGTGCCATTAGCTCTAAGTGGCTAATCCATTGACGATCTAATACACCGATAATGGCATACTTTAATGAGTTCTGGAAGTCAATAGATTCTTCTCGTGCTTCTATTTGCTCGATATAGGCATCTAAGTACGGCTTCACAATATCATGAATATCTTGTTGGTTCGTAATTCGATCAACAAGTGTGATTTCATGAGTGGCTAGAATACTGTTGATTTCTTCTTGAATAGCTTGAATTGGCCAATCTTCTGGAACCACTTCTTCTTTACATGACTGCTCAATAGCATTGTTGACAGCAAGTGTAGTCATTTTTTTCGCTAGTTCAATAATTTCTTCTCCTGCAATTACTTTGTTTCTGATGGAGTAGATAATATTGCGTTGCTCATTGATCACATCATCCAGTTTTAGGTTGTATTCGCGCATTCCATAGTTTGAACCTTCTACAATACGCTGAGTACGATCAATGAATTCATCAATTGATTTATTCGTAATTAGTCCTGTAGCATCTGCTTTAAGTTTTTTGCTCATTTTTTCTATTTCTTCATGGGCAAAACGACGGAACATATCGTCTTCTAACGAAATAAAGAATTGAGTGCGGCCTGGGTC
This sequence comes from Bacillus sp. JJ722, assembly GCF_036963345.1. Lineage (NCBI taxonomy): Bacteria > Bacillati > Bacillota > Bacilli > Caryophanales > Bacillaceae > Bacillus > Bacillus sp. JJ722. The sequence continues at coordinate 1,706 of NZ_JBALMO010000003.1, read as the reverse complement.
ACCTTGACGTCCAGCACGACCACGTAATTGATTATCTACACGGCGACTTTCGTGTTTTTCTGTTCCTAATACGAATAGTCCTCCAAGTTCAGCAACACCTTCTCCAAGAAGGATATCCGTTCCACGACCAGCCATATTTGTTGCGATCGTAATATGATTTTTTTGTCCTGCTAGAGAAATCAAGCGAACTTCTTGCTCTACGCTTTTAGCGTTTAGGATTTCATATTCTAAATCTGCTTTTTTTAAATAATCGGCAACTTTCTCGGATTGCAGAATAGATGTTGTTCCAATTAGCACAGGTTGGCCTTTGCTGTGGCATTCTTTAACTTGTTCAAGCATCGCTTCGTACTTTTGCTTAGTTGTCATATACATGCGATCATTTAAATCTTCCCTAGCTTTAGGTCTGTTTGTAGGAATTGGCACAACCTGCATTTTGTATACTTCCATAAATTCTTTTTCTTCTGTTTTAGCCGTACCTGTCATTCCGGCAAGGGAAGGGTACATTCTAAAATAGTTTTGAATTGTGATGGACGCCTGTGTTTTGTTTTCATCTGTAAGAACTAGTCCTTCTTTTGCTTCAATTGCTTGATGTAGACCATCACTTAGTGAGCGGCCTTCCATAATACGACCAGTAAACATATCAACAAGTAAGATTTTACCTTCTTTGACAATGTAATCAACATCTCTTTGGAACATTACATGTGCACGTACACCTTGTATTACATAGTGGTATAGTGTTTGATGGTCTAAATCATATAAATTATCAACACCAAAAGCTTTTTCTATTTTTTCAATACCAGCATCCGTTAGATTTGTTGCTTTTGTTTCTTCGTCAAGAGAATAATGCTCGTCTCTTTTGAATGATTTCGCTAATCGGGCAGATATATAATGAAGGTCCGTATTCGCTTGCATCTTTCCAGCGATAATAAGCGGTGTCTTTGCTTCGTCGATTAACACGCTATCAACTTCATCAATGATGGCAAAGTGATAAGGGCGTTGTACTTTTTCTTTTGGATCGACAACCATATTATCTCGTAAATAGTCGAAGCCAAATTCTGTACCAACACCATAAGTGATATCTGCATTATAAGCAGCTTGTTTATCAGGAGTTTGCATTTGAGGTAGGTTTAACCCTACAGTTAAGCCCAAAAATTCATGAATCTGTCCGATAATTTCACAGTCACGATTTGCTAAGTATTCATTAACCGTAATAACATGAACGCCTTTTCCTTCAAGCGCTCTTACATAACTGGGAAGAGAAGCAACAAGTGTTTTTCCTTCCCCTGTAGCCATCTCGGAAATGTTTCCTTCACAGAGAACAAGTCCACCGATTAATTGTACATCGAAATGACGCATACCTAGCACACGTTTCGATGCTTCACGAACTACAGCGAATGCATCTGGAATAATATCTTGAATCTTTTTACCATTCTCTAGTTCACTTTTGAACGTAATGGTCATATCTTTTAATTGTTCATCACTAAACGCCTGATACTTTTCTTCAAGCGAATTAATCTGATCTACAATTTTATAATATCTTTTAAGTTTTTTTTGACTATTGTCAGTAAGTGAATTTTTTAAAAAGGATAACATGATGATTGAATGCCCCTTATATCTAAGTGAATTTTCTATTTTTTACAATATCTCTTATCTTACCAAAATTAAGTAACAAAAACTATACTATAGGAAAAGAAAGATTTGAGAAC
>NZ_JBALMO010000002.1:0-19924 GCF_036963345.1 Bacillus sp. JJ722 | reverse complement strand
GGGGGATGGACGAAAACCCCCATCGATTAAAGTTTCACTTTATTGGTTTTTCTTGTTTGCATCAAACAGAATTCCTTTCAAGGATACGATAAGGTACTTTCACTTTTTGATTGGATTTATTTATAATAAGATTACAAGCATCTTCACCGACTTTTGTTAACTGATGATCAACAGAGGTGATACCTAAGCCGATACCAATCGGTTGATTTTCTTGACCAATAAGCGCTAAATCATCGGGGATTTTTAATTGTATGGAATTGGCGTATAAGTAAATACCGCCTGCGACTTCGTCTCCATTTGCATAAATAGCTGTTGGTCTTTTGGTTAACTGTAATAGTGTCTTGCCGACATGATATCCATCCTCAAGACAGTTACAATTTGAGATATGATAATTATCTGGATGCTTACCAAACACCATTTTGTATGCATCAATTATTTGTTGGGTACTCTTACTTTCTTCTCTTGCTGTAGTAAATGCTACATCTAAATGCCCTTTGTTCTTTAATAGTTGAAAGGCATCTAGATAAGAGGAATACCTATCGATATATGAACAACCAATTTCAGGATGTGCCGTATATTCACATGAGACAATCGATCCAAACGCTGTATACGGTATGATTGTTTCCCAATCATTTGCTTTTGATGCAATAATAATACCATCCAGTAGTTTGTTTTTTAGCTTTAATAGGTATTCAATTTCTTTTTCTTTACTATATTTAGATGGTAGAACGGTTACAGAGTAATCTTTTTCTACAGCTTGATTAAGGACACCATTTAATATTTGATCGAATGCTGGATTATTGTTATAGGGTATGATCACGCCGAGCATTCTTGTTTCTCCACGTATTAAATCAACAGCGTTTTTATTGGGAGTATAATTCATTTCGTTTATTACTTTTAATACCGTCGTTCTTTTTTCCTCTGAGACATACTTATGATTGTTTAGAACTCTTGAAACAGTTGTGACCGATACGCCTGCCAATTTAGCAATATCACTAATATTCGTCATACAAATGCTCCTAATTTTTACTTTTGGTTAATGAATTCAATTTCCGTTAGATTAAGATTTTCAAAAGTATCAGCAAATTTAGCGGAATCTCCATTGTTTAACCATTGTACCTTAATAGACTGATTTCCTACAAAAAACGTGTTTTGTTTAATCTTCCTCATTTCTTCATTATTATCTAAATTAAACCACAGAGACTGTTCACTGCTTAAACCGAGAAAAGCTTTGCCAAATATATATAACCGTTTATTCGTAAGCAGCAAATCTCCAAAGTAATAATTTTGTTCACCATTAAAGCATTCAAATAATCCCGAAACAGTAGCTATAACATTTTCATCTGCCTGGATTGCAGGTGTTCTCTTCATCGTATTTTCCTCCTTGTATAAGAAATTATCGGTTTCCATTTTGTTGAGTAGTAGTTTCAAAATTACTCTAAATGATGAAATCCATTTCAGGTCAAGGGGAGGATTTAAAATTTTTTAGTATTTAAAATAAATGAAGCACAAGCGTTTCATTTGTTTGCTGTTTACACAGATTGATTGTTCTTTTTTTCTTTGAAAGAAAGTGAAAAAAGGAGGATAGTAACGTAAATTTGAAATCAAAAATCCACTGAAGGAGACACTTTCTGAAAAAGTTGCCCCCTCGGTGGATTTCTACACTAGCCCTATTATCTTTTTAATATTACTTTGAAGTTGAGAAGCAGCGAAAAACGCATTCTTGTCGTGTAATATATCATCTGGTTTATTTCCATCACCAATAATATATCCTTTAAATTCAATCCCCATAAAATCAAAAATATATTTAAATTGCTGAATCATGGGCAGGCCTTTAATGTGTGGATCATCTCCTCCAACTGCAATAACAAACGATTTTTTTGCGGCCATTTGCTTCTTAAAATCAGGATAATTTGAGTCTCTTAATGTCTGCGACCATCGATCAATAAAGTTTTTCATTGTTCCTGACATACTATACCAATAAATTGGAGTAGAAAATATTAAAATATTATGTGGAAGTATACGATCAATAATTGCGTTGTAGTCATCATTTCTGTCTTGAAATCCTCTTGCTGAATGACGCTGATCTATTATTGGATGTATAGTGTAATCCTTTAAAAAAATTTTTTCTGACGTTATTCCTTGGACAATATATTCTGTGAGTAGTTCTGTATTACTTTCTTGGCGAGTTCCGCCGTAAATTACTGCTAATGACATGTTTTATGATCCCCCTTCTAATAAGGTTTTTTAATAGTTGTTTCTAGTATATGTATATTTTATAATGTTAGTTGATATCGTTAAAGATGATTATTTCGATTGATTCAATCGAAATTAATGATTATAAAGAGGCGAACATTATGGAAATTAAACAATTGATTACATTTAAGAATGCTGCGGAAAATTTGAACTTTACTAAAACTGCAAAGCTACTAAACTTTGCTCAATCAAGTGTGACTGCCCAAATAAAAGCATTGGAAGAGGAGATTGGAAAGCCATTATTTGAGCGTCTTGGTAAAAGGATAGTATTAACAGAAGCTGGTCATCAATTTAAACTTTATGCTGAAAAGATGATAAAGCTAAGGGACGAAGCAATCATGGCTATAAACGGTGAAGAAGAACCAACAGGTACTATTGTAATCGGTGCACAGGAAAGTCAATGTACATACCGATTACCACCAATTCTTAAAGAATTTAAGGCAAAATTCCCGAATGTAAAGCTTATTTTCAAACCTGCTCATTCAGATGATATGGTGAGGACGCAGTTAATTGAAGGATTATTAGATATCGCTTTTATTATGGATGAAAGTAAGCCTGAAGGGGTTTTAAAAATTGAAAAATTAATTAAAGAAGAATTAATAATGGTTGCTACATCAAGTCATCCAAAAACTGTGCTTTTATCAGCTGATCTAAAAACTGAAACACTTTTACTAACAGAAACAGGCTGTTCATATCGAACAACTTTAGAAGATTCCTTCAAAACAGCGGGTCTATTCCCGTTAGATAAAATAGAATTTGGTAGTATAGAAGCAATCAAGCAATGTGTCATTGCCGGACTAGGTGTAGCATTATTACCTAAAATGGTGGTGGAAAAAGACATTAAAGAAGGAAACATAAAAATATTGAAATGGATGAACTCCACATCTCCGCTTTATACACAAATCGCATGGCACAAGGATAAATGGATGACACCGCCTTTAGAGGAATTTATAAGATTAACACGTAAGACATATCTTTCCGAATGATTTACAGGCCCTCTGTAATGTTACTTAATCAATAGATAGCTCTAACTTTTAAATAATACAGAATACAAAATAGGATGGATAAAGCTAATAATCATTGCTTTATCCATCCTATTTTAGTCTTTTACATTGAATTTTCACTCTTGCTTGGCGGGAATAATTGAATTATGACAAGTTGTTTACTAGAAAAATTCAATATAATACTTCCATGTTACATAATATTAGTTTATAATAATGTTATGTAACATGATATAAGGAGCAAAACCGATGGAATATGTTGACGCATTACGAAATATGAAAGATATTTCAAATATTAGAAGGTATTTAAAAAAGCATTCGGAACGAGATTATGTATTGTTTGTTTTTGGTATTAACACGGGTCTAAAGATTACGGAAATGCTACCTCTTCAAGTGAAAAATGTGATAGATGAACAAAACGAATTGAAGAATTTCATAGAAATATCACAAAAAGAAGGTCTACCTTGTAAGGAGGTATATTTGAATAAACAGGTTAAGCTAGCCATTCGTCATTTCGTAAAAGAAAAGCAACTATGTTCTGAGGATTATTTTTTTGCTTCGGCTAAAACAAAGCAACCAATCAGCCGCCAGCAAGCATACCGAATTATTCATGATGCTGCAGTTGAGGTTGGTATACAAGGGAAGATTGGAACAAATTCGATGAGAAAAACATTTGGTTATCATGCTTATAAGAGGGGAGTAGCCATATCATTACTTCAAAAGTATTTTCATCACTCGACACGTGCGGAAACCCTTAAATATCTAGGTATTTCAAAAGAAGAAGTTATTAAAACCGAGATTGACGTCAACTTATAAAGTGAAGGTTTAATTGTTGGGCAAGAAACTCCATCAATTATTCATTAATTAAATCGGAATCTTATTAGCGCTTGTTGAAACAGAACGAACTTACGTCGTTAAGTCATGTTGCATACAACGATAAGGGAGGAAGAAATGATGAATATTAGAGAAAGTGAATTACCAGGAATTGGTTGTAAGTTTGAGGCGATAACGAAAGAAAATGAAAAACTAGCGATTATCATTCATGATGATGGTAGGCGTGAGTTGTATCACTTTGACTCAGACCATGAAGAGAGCGTATCTAGTGTTACATTAAGCGATAGTGAAGCACGAAAAGTTGCTTCTATATTAGGGGGGATGGTATATAAACCTAAAGCGTTAGAAACAATTGAAATGGCATTCGATGGGCTAATGATTGAATGGTATAAAGTGGAGCAGGGTGCACCAGTTGTTCAAAAAACGATCGGTGATCTAAGCATCCGTAATTCTTACAATGTAACAATTATTGCTGTTCTGAAAAGCAATATGAAGAAGTTAATTACGCCAGGATCAGATTCTGTTATTGAAGTAGGAGATACTTTGGTCATTTCAGGTGAACGACAAGAAGTGAAGAAATTCATTAATGAATTACTAAGAAGAAAGGGTGATTCATGATGGTGAATGATTTAGTTCTAGAAATTGGCACTGCTTTAATTTTGATTGCAATTGCTGCTATTATAGCAGGTAAGCTTAAATTTTCAATTATCCCATTTCTTATTGTTATGGGGATGCTTGTAGGACCTCATGCTCCTCAATTAGGTGTCATTGATTTGCGCTTTATTGAAAGTTATGAAATTATTGAATTTCTTGGAAGAGTAGGTGTGTTATTCTTACTTTTCTATCTTGGCTTAGAATTTTCAGTGAAGAAACTAGTTAAATCGGGTAAAGACATCGTTATAGGTGGAACCATTTATATAGCCATAAATTTTAGTTTAGGATTGTTTTACGGGTGGTTTTTCGGCTTCCCTCTATTAGAAATATTAATCATCGCCGGAATTATCACTTTCTCTTCAAGTGCAATTGTAGCGAAAGTATTGGTGGATTTAAAGAGAACAGGTAACAAAGAAACAGAGTTAATACTAGGAATTATCATGTTTGAAGATATCATCTTAGCTGTTTATCTCTCAATTGTTTCAGGTCTTGTTCTAGGCAATTCTACATCACTAATGGGTACTTTAACGTCCATTGGTATTTCACTAGGCTACATTTTGTTATTCTTCGTAATTGCTAGAAAAGCAACACCTCTATTAAATAAGCTGTTAAATATAACGTCTAATGAGATTTTCATCATTGTAATCTTTGCAGCTCTATTCTTTATTTCAGGAATATCGGAAACTATTCATGTAGCTGAGGCTATTGGTGCTTTATTATTAGGTCTTGTTTTTTCTGAGACAGATCAAAGTGATCGAATAGAAAAATTAGTTGTTCCATTCAGAGATTTCTTCGGAGCTATTTTCTTCTTTAGCTTTGGACTAAGTATTGATCCTTTCACACTTGGAGAAGCTGTATGGCTAACAATAGGTGCCGTCATAATAACTATTATTGGTAACTTTATTGCTGGCTTAATTGCGGGAAGAAGAGCGGGACTGTCTCATAAAGCATCTTCTAATATTGGATTAACCATCGTTTCGAGAGGAGAATTTTCGATCATTTTGGCGAATTTGGCGATCGCTGGTAGTTTAATGAGTATAATAAAGCCGTTTGCAGCTCTTTATGTACTAATACTGGCTATTCTAGGACCTTTATTAACAAAGGAATCGAAACGAATTTATCTCATGTTTGATAAGGTGTTTAAATGGAGTAGTAGTAATAAAAGTACTCCACAACAACAAAATCATACAAGTTAAAGCAATCCTGCTTAAACAATGGATTAGACGCGAATTCATTGTTTGAGCAGGATTTTGTTGTTTTTTTAAAAAATATTGCAACAAATCAGGCAGCTAATTCGTTATTATTGAGAGTGTGATTATTTTTAGAATTCTCAATCTTGAAAAAGGTTCAAAAAGGAGCTGAGAACGTTTGAAAAACGATGAGCTTGAAAGGAAAATTTATAATATAGAACAGACAATCGAAACATTAAATGATGTTCTAGCGCAATTGAAAACACAAAAGACTCAAATTGTAGTTGAAGAAAAGAAATCGTTACAACAAGCAGTAATCACCAAACCGATTCATTTGGAAGAAACAGCGTCTCAACAAACTTCATTTGAAAGTAAACAAATGGCGAAAGTGGTACAAAGTAAGAAGAAAGAGGAAAAAGCGTTTGATATATTACAATTTTGTCAAACTTGGTTACCAAGAATCTTTGTCGGTATCATGATGCTTGGAGTTGTATGGCTATTTAAAGCCGGTATAGACAACGGTTTATTACAACCTCCGATGCGTATTGCCTTTGGACTGATATTGACTGTAATCTTGTTCTTTGTAGGAGAAAGACAAATTAAAGCAAATCGTCAAAGATTAGGTTTAGTGTTATTAGGTGGTAGTGTAGGAGCTATTGTGATTACAACATTTGCAGCTCATTATTTATACGGCTATTTACCATCAACGTTAGCATTTATTTTAAACATTATTTGGATCATAAGTGGGATTTACATTTCACATCGTCATAAATCAGAGTATTTAGCTATATTTGTCTCAGTTGCAGCATTTTTCGTTCCGTTTTTGATTAATAGTAGTGAGCCGAATAGCTATGTGTTTTTAAGTTTTGAAATGCTATTAACACTTTTATTACTGTTTTATGCTAGGAAGAGATTGTACAAAATTTTATACGTAACTTCATTTTCCATAGCGCAAATTGTTTTAGCTTTTTTTGCTATTTTTTCACCGTTTGGCTCACTAAATATGGAATTAAGTGTAGTATATTCGATTTGGCAAGTGGGTTTATATTTGCATTTTTATAAAGCAGATACTTTTATTATTAAACAGAGGCTTGGGATTTTTGCATTTAATGGTGTATTTCTTATCTTATTGCTTCGAGGCTTGAATCAAAATGTTACAATAACTCTCATAGTAGCTAGTATAGCTTTTTTAATTATGATGGTTTTAACTTTGAAGAAGGATAGAAAAATGCTTGTATCAAATGTTGCCTTTGCTTTAGCCATGCTCTCTATAGCAAGTGTGATTTCATATGAATTCCAAGGGCATAATCAGATACTTTTATTCTTAGTGCAAGGGTTCATTGCCATGTATATTGGTTACATTTTGCAAAATAAATATAAGGTTGTAATCGGTAGTGTTCTATATATACTTGGTGCAATACCAACAATTGAAATGCCAATCACAAATCTAGTATCGACCATATTATTTGCACATGTGATTCTCAATGCTACTTTACTGTTGATTTTTTACAAACTAGGAAAAAGAGTATTAGAGAAATCGAAAATTAGGTATCAAATATTTGTATATGTGATTATGATGATTGCCTTCATAACATTAACAAAAGTAGGTTATGCGATCACTAATGATGTAGATGTTAATCAAGTAATTGTTTCAATCATTTGGATGGTCTATGCATCATTTGCGATCGGATACGGACGCACTCTAAAAGTTCGTACTATTTTTGCGAGAAACGAAATCATTTATATTGGTTTGGTTGTTCTATTTATAACGGTAGGTAAGTTATTCTTTGTTGATTTACAAACGGTAAGTATGACCATTCGAGCCATTCTATTCTTAATAATCGGTAGTATCGGAGTCGGGATATCAAGGCTGTTTTTTATAATGAAATAGTATCTAATAAGTAATTTATGAAAAAAAAGTAAAGCCTGTAGACTGTTCTCTAAAACAGAGAAGTCTACAGGCTTTGTTTATTTAGTCAACATCCGCTCTTTTCGTAAAGAAGGCAATAACTAAACCAATGACTGATGCAACAAATGCAAATAAGAATGCATTTTGTATTCCAGCTACAAGCGATTCCGCTACCAGGGTAGGATTTGTAGGTTCGGTTGTTTCTGCTAAATAGTTTTGCTGTCCAGATGACATGATACTAATTGCGATTGCTGTGCCAATTGCACCAGCAATTTGGCTTAGAGTATTCATAACAGCAGAACCATCTGGATAATATTTCCTCGGTAATTCGTTCAAACCATTTGTCTGAGCTGGCATCATGATAAATGCAATACCGATAAATAATAAACAGTGTAGAACAACTATTAAGATTGCTTCCGTAGCTGTAGTGATTCTAGATAAAAAGAATGTCATAATCGTCGTTAATAAAAATCCTGGAATAACGAGCCATTTTGGCCCATACTTATCAAATAATTTCCCACAAATCGGAGACATTAGACCGTTCACTACACCACCTGGTAATAAGACAAGTCCAGCTGCTAAGGCAGTAAGTGCCAATCCACCTTTCAAGTACATTGGTAGAAGTATTGCCGAAGCTAGTATAATCATCATTGTGACAAATACCATAACAACTGCAAGCGAGAATAGTGGATATTTGAAAACTCGTAAGTTAATCATTGGTTGATCCATTTTCATTTGGCGTAATGAGAATAGAATTAGACCAATAACACCAACAGTTATAGCAATTATTACGTTAGGATGTGTCCAACCGCTAGCTGCTTCACCAGCGGAACTAAAGCCTAATACAATTCCGCCAAAACCAATCGTTGACAGGAAAATCGACAGGATATCGATTTTCGGTTTCGTAATTGTAGAAACATTTTGCATATAAATGATTCCAAATCCTAAAGCAAAAATAAGTAGTGGTAGACAAATCCAGAATATCCATTGCCAGCCTAAGCTATCTACGATTAATCCGGAAATAGTTGGTCCAAGTGCTGGAGCAAACATAATTACAAGGCCCATTGTTCCCATTGCTGCACCACGTTTATGTGGAGGGAAAATAACTAAAATAACATTTGTCATTAATGGTAATAAAAGTCCCGTTCCAATTGCTTGGATGACGCGAGCCATTAGCAATAATTCAAAGCTGAAAGAAAAAGCAGCCACCACTGTCCCAAGAATGGAGAAAACAAGGGAAGCTATAAATAATTGTCTTGTGGTGAACCATTGAATAAGTAGGGCAGATACAGGCACTAAAATTCCGAGTACTAGTAGATAACCTGTAGTTAACCATTGTACGGCAGAAGGTTTAATTTGAAATTCTGTCATTATATTAGTAAAGGCCATATTTAGTGCTGTTTCACTAAATAGACCGATAAATCCACTCATCATTAATGCAATCATGATGGGGCCTGTTTTTATTTGTTTATTTGCTAGGCTAGTAGCATGACTGTTTGTGCTCAAAAAATTTCTCCTCTCATCTTGTAATATTAATTAGACCAGTCTATATAATTTAGGTGGATGAAAAGAAATAGCTAAGCTATCTTTTCAATAATAAAGGAATACTTTCAGCTAAATGAAGAAGAGGTTGTCCATTCTTATTGGTAAGTGAACGGGTTATACATCCTTCAATCATAGAAGATATAACAATACTTAAACTCTTTGCTTGCTCTTGATTAAAACCATTTTCGACTAATTTTTTGGTATAAATGGCTTCTAATCCTTCAAATGCTGCTTGACAGGCTCTCCTTAAAGGTTCACTTTTTAAAGATGTTTCTGCAGCAAGTAAGCCCATTGGAACACCTTGTAACTCATCGATACAATCGAAATGCTTGGCAATTTCCTTGATTAAATACTGTAAAGCTTCCACAGGGTCAGAAAACAATGCGAGTTTCTTTTTCGTATCCGTTTGAATACTATTGCTCATCGCAGTCACAGCTTCAATAGCAAGCTGCTCTTTACCATTTGGAAAATGATAATATAAGGAACCTTTTGGGGCACCGCTTTCCTTTAGAATTTGATTTAAGCCTGTAGCATGGTAGCCTTGTAAGTTAAAAAGACGAGTTGCTGCTTCAAGTATATTTTCACGAGAGTCACTTTTGTTACTCATTCGCATTCTCTCCTCGAATCAAAATATAACGACTGGTCTAGATAAATCTGTAGACGGACTTATTTTAATAGATACGTATGTATGTGTCAACAATTATAACTTGAAACAATTCATTAGGATATTTTCGATTTTTTACATAATTTTTTTCACTCTATTAAAAGTTTGTTAATAATTTATTCACATCTTAGGATTATGATGTTAGTAAGAAAAAGTTAGTGATTCAAATGAATTACATACATAGGAGGAACTAGGGATGAAAGATTTGTATAATGAAGATTCTAATCAAGAATTTAACAAGGATAACAACATAAATGAAAATGAAACAGATCAGGAGACTTCTTCTATTGAAGAAATGAATAATGATACTGAAAAAAATGTAATGACAGAAGAAATGAAACAAGATTCTACTTCAACACTTAAGCAGCGTAAGCCAAAAATAGGTAAATCAAAGAGTTGGATGAAGACAATCAGTGCGGGTGTTATAGGATCAGTATTGACATTATCTATCTTACCATTTACAGATTATCCTGAGTGGATTAATCAACCGAATAATCCAACTGAACAGTCAAGCAGCAGTGCGACAGAAAAAGGGCCAGTTAAAGCTCAACCAACAGCAGCGTCTAATTCTAGCCTTGCTGATATGGTAGAGAAAGCATTACCAGCCATTGTTGGAGTAGTAAATATTCAACAAAGTCAACCAAGCAATTTCTTCTTACCACAAGAAGGGCTAGAGGGGCAACAAGGGAACCCTGGTGAAGGTATTGAGGCAGGATCTGGTTCAGGTGTCATCTTTAAGAAGGATGATAAGTATGCATACATTGTAACGAACAACCATGTTATTGAAGATGCAGAGGAAATCGAAATTTCACTTGCTAGTGGTGAAAGAACAAAAGCACAATTAATTGGTAAAGATGCATTGAGCGATTTAGCTGTATTAACGATTGATGCTAAATATGCTACAACAACATTAGACTTTGGTGATTCATCTGCATTACGTGTTGGCGAACAAGTTGCAGCAATTGGAAATCCATTAGGACTTGACTTCTCTAGATCGGTTACACAAGGAATTATTAGTGCATTAGATCGTACTGTTCCAGTGTCTACTTCAGCTGGTGAATGGGAAATGAATGTAATACAAACAGATGCTGCGATAAACGCTGGTAATAGTGGAGGAGCTCTTCTGAATTCAGCAGGTCAAATAATCGGTATTAATAGTTTGAAGATTTCCCAAAACGGTGTTGAAGGTCTTGGATTTGCGATTCCAAGTAATGAAGTTATCCCAATCATTAATGAGATTATTGAGAAAGGTAAAGTTGAGAGAGCGTATGTAGGAATTGGATTAGCAAGTTTAGATGAAATCCCAAGTTACTACTTACAAAACCTTCCTGAAAATGTTGACGGAGGAGTAATGGTAACAAGTGTGGATCCAAATTCTGATGCTGGAAAAGCAGGTTTACAAGTTCAGGACGTAATTGTATCAATTAATGGTCAAGAAGTAAAAAGCGCTACTGAATTTAGAAAATATTTATATTCAAATTTAGAAGTGGGCGACAAAGCAACATTGAAATTATATCGTCAAGGAAGTCCAAAAACGGTGCAAGTTACATTAACTAGCAACACAGGACCAACAAGCTGATCCAAATATGAAGAAGAAAGATAAACACCAGTCCACTTTGAAGATTCGATTGAATATCCTATTTTTCATTACGTTTCTCTTGTTTGTTAGTTTAATTCTACGTCTTGGTTATGTGCAAATTGTCCATGGTGAAGAATATAGTAATGAAACGAAAGCAACTACAACTACAACGTATAAATGGAATGCTCCTCGCGGCAAAATGTATGATCGTGAGGGGCGGGTTTTAGTTGAGAATGAACCCGTTTATACGCTGACTTATGCAAAACCAGAGGATGATTCGGATACCACTCTTCTTCAAACAGCGGAAAAACTAGCTGAAATGATTACAATTGATACTTCAAAAGTAACAGAGAGAGATAAGAAGGATTATTGGATTCAAATACATGAAGAAGAAGCTAAAGCAAAAGTTTCAAAATCAGAACGTGAGACATTGGATGATGATGAAGAATATCAATTATTGTTAGAGCGAATTACTGACGATGAGCTGAATTCAATCACTGACCAGGAGATGCAAGTATATACGATAAAAAGCAAAATGAGTCAAGATGTTGCATCAGCTAGTCGCATTAAGGAAGGATTAACGACTGAAGAGGTAGCGAAAGTAAATGAAAATCTCGGTAGTTTACCGGGAATAGAAGTAAAGTTAGATTCAAAAAGAAAGTATCCATATGGAGACACATTCAAACAAATATTTGGAAACGTCTCTCAAATCCCAGCAGAAAGTTCAGAATTATATAGTGCAGCTGGCTATGATTTAGATGATACTGTAGGAAAAAGTTTTCTTGAACTTCAATATGAAGAACTACTTCGTGGTCAGAAGGAAGAGCATGTCTATGAGATGGATCGACAAGGAAACTACTCTAATCAAGATAGCGTAAAACCCGGTGAACCAGGTAAAAATGTAGTTTTAACTATTGATATGGATTTACAGCAAAAAGTAGAGAAAATTATTGAAGATGAATTAAAGAAAGATCCAAGTGCTGATGGAGCATATGTAGTTATGATGGACCCTACAACAGGAGACATTTTATCAATGGCTGGTAAGAAGCGTGATGGTGTTTCCATTGAAGATGAAACATATGGTGCTATTTATAATGCATACGCAATGGGTTCAGCAGTTAAAGGAGCGACTGTCTTAACTGGTTATGAAACAGGTGTAATCAAACCAGGTTCAACATTTTTGGATGCACCTATTAAATTGAAAGGTACTCCAACTAAGAAGTCATATACAAATATGGGGATTGTTGATGACCTAGAAGCTCTAGAACGATCTTCAAATGTCTATATGTTTCACATTGCAATGGCAATTGGGGACTATGACTACTCAACAAGAACTGGTTTTAATGATCCTGAACTAGCTTACGCAACAATGCGAAAATATTTTGCCCAATTTGGATTAGGAGTTGAAACTGGTATTGATTTACCACAAGAGGCAACGGGTTATAATGGTGGAGTTCAAAAGCTAGGTAACTTAATGGACCTTGCCATTGGCCAATTTGATACGTATACTCCTTTGCAATTAGCTCAATATGTGTCAACCATTGCAAATGATGGTCTGCGATTGCAACCACATTTTCTTAAAGAAGTTCGTAAACCAAATGCAACAACCTTTGAAGATAGTGAAATACTTGAAACATTTAAGCCAAAACCATTAAACAAAGTTGATATGAATCAGAATGAAATCGACCAAGTGCAACAAGGCTTTCGTCAAGTTATGAATGGAAATCAAGGAACGGCAACTAGCCATTTCAAAAATGCTGATTATGCACCTGCTGGAAAAACGGGAACAGCACAAGTATCCGATGGTAAAGGTGGCTATGATTACAATTTAACACTAGTCGGTTATGCACCTTATGAATCACCTGAAATTGCCATTTCAGTTGTAGTACCGACAGTTAATGATGATGGTAGCGCGATAAATAAAAGCATTGGTAGAAAAGTTATGGATGCCTACTTTGATCGTTCGGAATAAAGTGAAACTTTATTCGGTGGGGGTGTTCGTCCATCCCCCACCGATTATTAGTTGAACCAATCGGGTTCCTACGGGCGCTTAATCTCCCACTTAAACGACTTCGCTTTTACTTTCGTTTTGAAGTGGGAGTCTTAGCGCCAGTTAGAACGGGATAAACAAATGAATAGCAAGAGGTTGAGAGAAAGAATTGTTTTTCCTCAGCCTCTTTTTGCAATAAATAAGAATCTAGTATCGTTTTAAGAGATGTAGAAGTAGATGCTGAAATGTTATAATGAATTATTGTTACATATCATTTTAACAGAATACTTCTTTTGAATAGGAGAGCGGTAACGATGAAAATTTTAGTGATAGAAGATAATGAAAGCGTCTCTTCCATGCTTGAAATGTTTTTTGCGAAAGAAGGAATAGAGGGTGTCTTTGAAGCAAATGGGATGGAAGGCTATAAGAAATATCAAGAAGGTAATTGGGATGCTTTAATCATAGATTGGATGCTGCCTGATATGGATGGTGTATCTATTTGCCGGAAAATAAGAGAAGAGAAGAGCACAGTTCCTATTATTATGTTAACAGCAAAAGACAGTGAATCAGACCAAGTACTAGGGCTAGAAATGGGAGCAGACGATTATGTGACAAAACCCTTTAGTCCACTTGCGTTAATGGCTAGAATTAAAGCAGTCACTCGTCGCTATCAATCAATAGCAACGAAAGAAACGGTTGAAAAAGGTGTCATTAAAACTGATTTCTTTAAAGTTAATAAAAATACTAGAGAAGTTGTAATCAATGGTGAACCTATTAGGAACTTAACACCTAAAGAATTTGATTTGCTTTATTTTTTTGTACAACATCCAAAACAAGTTTTTTCGAGAGAGCAGCTATTAGAAAGAGTTTGGAGTTATCAATTCTACGGTGATGAACGTACAGTTGACGTGCATATTAAAAGATTAAGAAATAAAATTGGAACCAGTAATCAACCGTTCTTCCATACCGTTTGGGGCGTAGGATATAAGTTCGATGAAACACTGGTGGAGTCTAATGAAAATTAGATATATTTACCAACAATTAATTAGCCATATCAGCATTATTGTGGTAGCTTTCGCAGTATTAAGCTTAATGTTTGGTCAATATATGGAAAATATAGTGTACAAAAATAAAACAGAAGAATTGATTTCATACGGAGAAAATATTTTAAATGATGTTAGTCGCTCATATAGTGACGGAACTTATGTATTAAAAAATTATAGTAATGTATTAGAAGGAAGACAAATCCAATATCATATCTTTGATGAAAGTCGGGAAATTATTTACCCTCAAGGTGGGCTAATTACATTAAATGATTATGAGTGGAATAAGATTAAAAACGGTGAGATTTATATAAAAAATCAAGAATACAAACGTTTTAATCAAGGTGTTACGTTTGTCCTGCTACCGTATTTTCAAAATGATAACTTTATTGGCGGCATACTATTAACCTCGCCGATTAGTGGATCAAGAGAAATGATTTCTGAAATTAATAGATATTTGTTTTACACTGTATTAATTGCTCTAGTTGTGTCAGTATTGTTGAGTTGGATTTTATCAAAATTTCATGTTAATCGTATTAAGCGAATTCAAGAAGCGACTTCATTAGTCTCGGCTGGGGATTACTCCGTACAGCTTCCTTCATCTAAATTTGATGAAATTGGAGAATTAGCAGAGGATTTTAATAATATGGTGCAAAAGTTAAACGATTCAAACGATGAAATAGAATCACTAGAGAATCGGCGCCGACAGTTTATAGCAGATGTATCTCATGAGTTAAGAACACCATTAACGACAATTAGTGGAGTTATCGAAGGTATAAGAAACGATATGATTCCAGAAGTGGAGAAAGAGAAAGGAATCAACCTAGTAAGTAAAGAAACAAAACGATTAATACGTCTTGTCAATGAAAACTTGGATTATGAAAAAATCCGATCAAATCAAGTGAAACTATTTAAGGAAGACATTCAATTATTTGAAGTACTCGATATTATAAAAGACCAATTAGATCTTCTTGCTGAGGATAAAAATAATAAGATTATCGTCGATGTCAAGGAAGATTTGTATGTTTATGCCGATTATGATCGCTTAACGCAAATCATTATTAATATTACGAAAAACAGTATTCAATTCACCGAAAATGGAACGATATGGTTGCGAGGGAAATCAGAACAAGATGAAATCATTATTGAAATAGAGGATACTGGAATCGGCATGGATCCAGTTCAGATTAAAAATATATGGCGTCGCTTTTACAAAGCTGATATATCTCGAACAACTAATCCATACGGCGAATTTGGATTAGGATTGTCAATTGTACAGCAATTAGTCAATATGCATGAAGGAAGAATAGAAGTAAGTAGTAATAAAGGTCAGGGTACGAAATTTACGATCTATTTTCCGGTTAAACAGTGAAATTGTAAAAGATTTCACTGTTTTTTTGTAGTTTAAGAAAAATATATAGCAAATACGTAGTTTTTTTAACATTTGGTAACAGTTTGTTAATAATTTCACGTTAATATAAGCTCATACCTTAATTAAGGAACGATTTGTGGGGGGAAACGAATGAAAGAGAAGATGAAAAATAAAAAACTATGGCTGACTATTGGAGCGATATTTGTAGTAGTACTAGCTGTAGTTGGTGGATTAGCATTTTCAAAGAAAGATGTAGTTGCGAGTGTAAATGGTGATCCAATTAAAAAAGACGAAGTTTACGATATTCTTGTAAAACAAGGTGGAGAAGTTGTTGTTGATACATTAATTAACAATAAAATAATTGAGAAAGAAGCTGAAAAAGAAGGTATCACAGTATCTGAAAAAGAAATCGATAAAGAGCTTAATTCATTTATTGAAATGTACGGTGGAAAAGATGCTTTTAACGCAGCACTTGAACAAAGTGGTATCTCTATAGACTACTTTAAACAAGACATTGAAAACTTCTTGAAAATAGAAAAATTATTAAAACCATCTATTAAAATCACTGAAGACGAAAAGAAAGAATTCTTTAATCAAAATAAAGAATCTTTTGCTCAAAAAGAACAGGTAGAAGCAAGTCATATTCTTGTAGAAGACGAAGCGAAAGCGAAAGAAGTGCAGAAAAAATTAGATGATGGTGAGGATTTTGCAAAATTAGCTAAGGAATATTCAACTGATACAAGTAATGCCGAAAAAGGTGGAGAACTAGGATACTTCGGAAGAGGTGAAATGGTACCAGAATTCGATAAAGTTGCTTTTGCTACAAAAGTAGGCGAAATTAGTGAACCTGTAAAAACAGATTTTGGTTACCACATCATTAAAGTTACTGACAAAAAAGCAGCAAAAGAAGCTGTATACGAAGATCATGAGGAAAAAGTAGAAAAAGCATTGTTTGATGAAAAGTTAAATACTGAATTTCCAACATGGTTAGAAGAGAAAAAGAAGAAATATGATATTGAGAATACTTTAGACAAAGAAGCTAAAGAAGAAAAAGAAGTTAAAGAAGATAAAGAAGATAAAGAAGATAAAGAAGCTAACGATGCTAAAGAAGAAAAATAATTAAAGCTCTAGACATCACTGATCTTAATTTATAGAGCGAACATTAAATTAAAAACAATTTAACATAGATTGTCAATTGTAAATAAAAAACGCTTGGATATCTCCAAGCGTTTTTTTAGGTGTAAAGAGCGCATTTTGGGCAGAGTTCTTAAACAACGTTACACATTTTTTAATATTAACAGCTTGTTTATTGCCGTATTATTATGAAATTAATGATATATTTAATTGTATAATGAAAATATATTAATAAAGGACGTGAGTGTAAATGATTCATTTAAGAGAAGATGTAGTTATTCATCCAATTATTGTGCCAACTAAGTACTCATTAAAAAGTTTTAATTTTTATTTGATAGAAGATCAAAATGATTTAACACTAATTGATGCCGGCATAAATACAGATGAATGCTGGGAATATTTCAACAACACATTAACTAAAAATGGATTTAACATTCGCGATTTGACCCGAATCATACTAACACACAATCATGAAGATCATGTTGGTTTAGTAAACCGTATCACTGCTGTCAAAGACTTGCCGATTTATGCGCATGAAGAATCGATTATTCGCTTAAAACGTGATCGTGATTACTTCTCATTAAGAATTGAATTCTTTGATCAGCTATATCGTGAAATGGGTTGTGGTGAATCAGGCATCCAATATATTGAAAAATTGAGAAAAGTTAAGAATGAGAAAGAAAATCATGTGCTCCAAGGAGATATCATTCCAATTGCAGAAGGAGATATTATTTCTGGACTACAAGTAATTGAAACACCTGGTCACTCACCAGATCATGTAGTTTTACTACACCCACAAAGTAAAATCCTTTTTGGAGGAGATCATCTCGTTGGTCATATCTCCAGCAATGCAATCGTTGAACCAGATCGCATAGGAAATAGAATGCTAACTCTGAAAGCATATTTGAAATCCCTCCAAAAATGTCTGGATTTTGATATTAAGACAGTTTATTCCGGACATGGTGAAGAAATCAACAATCCTCAAGAATTAATTAAACACCGAATAGATCGAATCCATCAAAAATCAAATAAAATATTGAACTTAATCAAAGAAGGTCTACCAACAGCTAGTCAAATTGCTCAAGCGTTTTATAAAGGAAAATATCGTACTGAATTTAGTTTAGTAATGTCAGAAATCATTGGTCATATAGACTACTTAGAGTTATTGAATAAAGTCAATAAAGAAAAGAAAGATGGGGTATGGCATTATTCAGCACGTTGATGAAAGGAGACACCTAGTGAAAGAGAACATAATTGTTGGAAAAAGTATTGCACAATGGATTTCAGAAAAACCATTGCTAGAAGACATTATAGCTACAAAAGAAGTATTTTGGAGAAATGTAGACTATGGCATGAAACAGGAAGAGCTATTGCATTTTGAGGCAATTAATGATGCAGCTGAGCGATTGATAAGATTTGCTCCATACATAGCCAAGGCTTTTCCTGAAACAGCTGAGCAAAATGGACTAATTGAATCGCAACTTATTCCAATACCTAACATGCAAAGGCAATTAGAGAAATCTTATAATACTACAATAGATGGAAAGCTCTTATTGAAGTGTGACAATAGTTTACCTATATCAGGTTCCATCAAAGCACGAGGCGGTATATACGAGGTCTTAAAACATGCAGAAAAACTAGCTTTGCAATATGGACTACTTAAAGATGGTGATGATTATAGTGTTTTGAATCTAAATGAGTGTAAAGCATTCTTTTCTCAATATTCGATTGCGGTTGGCTCTACAGGTAATTTAGGCTTAAGTATAGGTATAATAAGTGCAAAATTAGGCTTTCATGTTACGGTTCATATGTCTGCAGACGCGAAACAATGGAAGAAAGATTTACTAAGAGGAAAAGGTGTAGATGTCATTGAATATGCATCTGATTATAGTATAGCTGTTGAAGAAGGAAGAAAGCAGGCCTTACAAAATTCTAATTGTCATTTCATTGATGATGAAAATTCAATTGACTTATTTTTAGGGTATGCTGTTGCCGCTTCTCGATTAAAAAAACAATTAGAGGAAAAGTCGATTATAGTTGACGAAAATCATCCATTATTTGTGTATTTACCATGTGGTGTTGGTGGCGGTCCAGGAGGAATCACTTTTGGCCTGAAAGCAGAGTTTGGTGAACATGTACATTGTTTTTTCGTAGAACCTACTCATTCACCATGTTTCTTATTAGGGCAATTAACTGGACTACAAGATCAAGTTTCAGTTCAAGACTTTGGTATTGATAATGTTACTGAGGCAGATGGCCTTGCGGTTGGAAGGATATCTCGTTTTGTTGGTAGAGCTATAGGTCACCATGTAAGTGGTTGTTATACTGTACAAGACAAACGATTATTTACCTTGTTGCGTTTTTTAGCTGATCAGGAGAAGGTCAATATAGAGCCATCAGCGAGTGCCGCCTTATTCGGACCTGTACAATTATTGAGAGAATCTGAGGGTCTACGTTATATACAAAAACATCATTTGCAAACAAAGATGGTAAATTCACATCATATTGTTTGGGCTACTGGAGGAAATATGGTTCCAAAAGAAGTGATGAAAGAATATTATTGTAAAGATGTTTTCTAAAAATATATTGAGAACATCTTAATTCCAAACATATCCTAAAATTTTATTTTTAAAAATTAAAGTGAAGTCATTTTATCTTTGGCTAAATGAATGGTAAAATAGAATAGATTTTTGAATTTCAGAAGTCCATTTTATTATAAAATAAGCTACATACTACAATAAGCTAGCGAAATA
>NZ_JBALMO010000001.1:0-12640 GCF_036963345.1 Bacillus sp. JJ722 | reverse complement strand
TAATTGTATATGTTTCAGAGCATTAGGTTTTATATTAGAGGATTTTAATGGAAAGAGGAGTATGATGGGTAAACATTTTTTTCTTGGAGGTAATGATTATTTGCGTCATGATTTGTCATGTGAAGAATTACAAATAGCCAAGCTTGTAGTTGATAAAATAATAAAAATGGCCATTATTGATACAGAAGGGCGATTCATATATGTTAATGATCGGTATGTAGAATTTACAAACTATACAAGAGAGTATTTATATAGTCAAGATTATTGGAGCCTGAATGCTCAGTGTCATTCAAAAGAATTCTTATCAGCTATTCAAGAAAAGATTAGAAATGGTGAAAAATGGGTAGGGGAAATCTGTAATTGTAAAAAATCAGGAGAATTCGTTTGGCTTAAGGTAACTATTATTCCATTAACTGATGAAAGAGGAAATGTTATTCAGCATTTTATACATTTTTCAGAAACGAATAACCAGGTAAGTGATGAAAATTGGAAGTACAAAGCACTTCATGATGAGTTAACAGGTTTGCCAAATCGGAGAATGTTGAATCAATGCTTTGATTTATATATTTCGGAAGCGAATCAAAGGCAAACAAAGTTCGCTGTATTATTTGTTGATCTTGATTATTTTAAAGATATTAATGATCGGTATGGACATATAGTAGGTGATTTAGTATTAAAAGAGGTAGCAAATCGATTACGGATGATTAGTCAATTTTCAAATAAGGATCAAATATTTAGGCAGAGTGGAGATGAATTCATTATTTTGTTGGATGATGTAGAAAATCTGAGAGATAAAACGGATTCTATTATTGCTTTATTTAATGATCCTTTTGTAGTGAATTCCCAAACATTTTATGTACATATAAGCATTGGTATAAGTATATTTCCGGATCATGCGAGAGAACGAGATACGTTGATTGAATATGCAGACAAAGCAATGTACAAATCGAAAAACGATCTAAGAAGCAATTATAAAATGTATCAATCTAGTTTGGAAGGCAATCATTGAGCATACAGAATATACACTTAGGAGATTGAATGGTGAGTCAATATATTAATAAAAAGGTTTGCTGGGGCGTAGTACTTATACTTCTCGTATTGAGTGTTGGGGGAGTTACTGTATATGTCTTATCAAACAATAAGCAGAAACCAATCGCACATGAAACGCTTAAGGCTGAAAAATTCATCAAAAAGAACCTACAAACTAAAGAAGGTTTAATACGTACAAATTTAACTAGTCAACAAGATGTTTTTTTATCTGAAACAGTAGGGCTCTGGATGGAATATTTAGTAGAAAAAAATGATATTTTACAATTTGATAAACAGGTAGAGGTATTACAAAAGTATTTCTTAACGGATGATGATCTCGTTATTTGGGAACTTAAAGGGGATAAAGAAGCTCCTGCTAATGCATTAATAGACGATTTGCGCATTATTGATGCTTTATTCAAAGCTGGAAAGCAATGGAATGAGAAAGAATATACTGATTTAGCTAGCAAGATGAGTGAGCAGCTTGTTACATATCAAACTCGAAGCAATCTTATGGTAGATTTTATAGACTTGCATGAGAAAACAAAAGGGAAAGATCTCACGCTAAGCTATATTATTCCATCGGGTTTTGATCAAATGAAGGGTGCTGGTTTATTGCCTAAAGAAATCTATCAAGAGACTAAAAGTATGTTTTTAAATGCTCCTACTACGGAATTAGGCTTCTTTCCCAAAAAATTTCATATTCCTACCGGGGAATATATTTATGAGGAAAAAATTAATTTAATTGATCAATTATATACAGGCTATCATCTTGCACAATGGGGAGGGGATGTCTCCTCATTGCTTACCTTTACAAAAACAGCTTTTTCACAAGGTGGAGGTAAGATATATGGGCAATATGATGGTGATACGGGAAAACCAATCGTACAGTATGAAGCCCCAGCTGTTTATGCATTGGCTACATTGTTGTGTCTTGAAGTGGGAGAAGATGAATTTGCAAAAAAACTATATGAGAGAATGAAAAAAATGCAATATAATAACTCAGATTTACCGTACGATGGTGGCTACATTGATATTCGAACGAAGGAAACACATACTTTTGATAATTTATTAGCTTTATTGGTTGAAAGGAGGGTTTTAGATGAAGAAGCTTTTAGAAAGTGAGGTAAAGATTCTCCTTTTAGTCATTTCGTTTATATTGTTGTTACATGTACCTGGCTATTTTTTAATGAAAGAAGGAACAGTAGGCCTCCTAATGTATGGTTTTTTTATTTTATTGGTGATCATTGCTTTGCTTTTAGGGACTGTTACAGGGTTGTATAGTAGTTTAATCTTTATTTTTATTATAGGTTCGGCTTTAGTTTATTTGAATTTAACACATGCATCAAATCCATTAGGTTTTACAGGATTTGAACTCCCGTTGTTTTTAGGGTATGGGTTTGTCCTTATTATTATGATTTTGATAGCAGGACGTATCCATGAGCGCATTTTGACATTAGGTAAATTGAATCGTCGACTTCAAGAGGAGAATAATCAATATGTAGCTGTGGACGTAGATACGGGGTTTGATAATCAACATCGAATGAGTCTAGAAGTGAACATGGAAATGAAAAGGGTAGATCGCTATGGTGGGGCATTTACACTTGTTTTGTTACAGATGGATCATTTTGCAGAGTTTAGAAAGTTGTACGGTGAAAAAGAAACTAGTCATCTTCTATTGTCTCTAGGAGAAGAGATGATGGAGGTTATGCGTTTAACAGATCGTAAGTTTCGATATGAGCAAGATCGTTTTGCACTGTTATTATCACATACAGATAGTAAATCTGTTGAGGTAATTTACGATAAATTAGTGAAAAGAATAACAACTCATCGGCTTTTAAACAAAAATTATGTCACTCTTTCTTTTCGTTCAGGTCATATAGCTTACGATCAACATTCATCCATTCAAGATTATCAAACTTTGTTCTCACAGGTAGAAAGTGAGATGGTATTTCGTGAGCTTTAAAAGATTAATTCCATTGCTATGCTTCTTGTTTATTTTTCAAATGTTTATCGAAGTATCACAAGCTGAAGGTAAAGAAGACAAGCCAAATATTCTTATTGTCTATATGACAAAGGACGACATAATAAATGAAAGAATTCATTTTATTGAGGCAACTTTAGCTGCATTTGCAGAGAAAGTAGACCTTGTTTCAGCTAATCAATTTAACGAAACATCCGTTAAACAAAATGATGTTCTTGTATTTGTTGGTGATGTAAAAGGCAATATACCAATGTTTGCTAAAGAGGCGTTTGAGAAGTTTGAAGGTCAAATTGTATCAATTGGAGAAAATACAGAACAGCTTTTGCCATTCAATAGTTGGCGGTTTTCAGATACCAGATATATAAGGAATTTAGATGGTGAACCATTATCCACAACTATTCCAGTTGTTCATTCAATTCCACCAAAAGGAAGTGAAATCATTTCAGTTGGTGAAGATTTACAAGGTAAGATTCCTTTTATTGTGAAAAATGGACGTCTCTCTTTTATAGCTACTACTTCTTTAAATGGTGAACAAAAATATGCTTTTTCTCGATCTCTTTACGAAATCATGGAACAAGAACAGCCAGATGGCCATACTGCATATATTCGCTTAGAGGATATTTCACCGTTAACAGATCCTAAAAAATTGAAAGAAGCGGGAGAATATTTGGCAGAGCAAGGTATTCCATTCTATATGTCAGTTGTTCCAGTTGCAAATAGTCAAAATGGTAAAGCAGTTACTTTATCGCAACAAAAGGAGCTTGTTCAAGTGATTAAAGACTTGCAATCACGGGGTGGAATGATTATTGCAAATGGCTACTCTCATTCATATCGTTTTGAAGAACAAGGCGGTGGATTTGAGTTTTGGGATATAAAAATGAATCAACGAATTTCAACAGAAAAAACCGATCAAACACCAGAACCACTTAAAGTGAGAAGTGATTTTTCATCTGAGCAAGAGTATCGAAAATACGTTGAAAATATCGACGAAATTGAAAAAAGATATATAGAAGAGAAAATGACTAACTCAATAGAAGAAATGACCGAATTAGGATTATATCCTGTTGCTTTTGAAGCACCAAATTATGCTATGAGTTCAAATGGCTATCGTAGTACGGCCAAATATTTTTCATCTATATTTGGTCAAATTCAATTTAGTGACGAGGATCGAAGAATTGTAGAAGCTCCACTGTTTGTTACAGAGCCGGCTATTCTTCATGGCATGAAGATATATCCAGATACGATTGGATACGTTAATCCGGCTTTAACTGATCCTCTACAAGAGATGAAACGAACGATCAGTCGGTTACAAACGGTTCCGGGTTCAATGATTGGTGGATCTTATCATAGTTATTTAGGCAATGAATATTTACCTCAGTTGGTTAACTTAATTGAATCTGTCCCTAATGTTGAATGGCTGGATTTAAGGGAGACCGAACAATCTGTAAAAACGGAGAACGTAACGATTAAGCAAGCAACTGGAAAACCACTTGAAGTAACATCAAATATTAAGCTAAATGACCGTCTGCTTCAACAAATGAAAGACAAACCATTTGATTTCATACTTTGGATTCTTGCTGCTTGTGTTGCAATTACCATAACAGTCTTTTTAGTCTATATCCTGCGGTTGAAAACACAATTGAGAAAACGACTTTTTGAGGAGAGGAAATAGCATGGCTGACATATTATTTTATACTTCGCTCGTTTTAATATGGGTGATGTTACTTTACCACATGTTTTTAATGCAAGGTGGTTATCGCCACTTTAAAACGTTTGAGAAGGTTATTCCAAAGTGGGAAAAGAAAATGGTGAATTTGCCAACGGTTAGTGTGTTTATACCTGCACATAATGAAGAGGTTGTAATCGGGCAGACATTACAAGCAATGTCGCGTTTGTATTATCCTAAAGACAAGCTAGAAGTCATTGTAATTAACGATAATTCTTCAGATCGCACGGGTGAGATTGCCAACGAATTTGCAGAAGCTTTTCCGTTTATTCGTGTGATTGAAACGAAGCCTCCGAATAAAGGTATAGGTAAATCAAGTGCTTTAAATGAGGCGTTAGGGCAATCAAATGGTGAAATTATCGTTGTTTATGATGCCGATAACACGCCCGAACGAAAATCAGTTTGGTATCTAGTTATGGGGCTTATCAATGATCCAAAATCAGCGGCAGTTGTTGGGAAATTCCGAGTTATTAATGCTGCCCGTACATGGTTAACTCGTTTTATAAATATAGAAACAATTTGTTTCCAATGGATGGCGCAGGGAGGTCGTTGGAAGTGGTTTAAAGTAGCAACAATTCCTGGAACGAACTTCGCTATACGTCGAAATATAATCGAACAATTAGGCGGATGGGATGTGAAAGCATTAGCAGAAGATACCGAATTGACAATTCGAGTTTACAATCTCGGTTATTACATTCGTTTTTTTCCGGCCGCTATTACATGGGAGCAAGAACCTGAAACGTTGAAAGTATGGTGGAAACAAAGGACCCGTTGGGCTCGTGGGAATCAATATGTGGTCTTAAAGTTTCTTGGACAGTTCTTTAAATTAAAAAGAAAACGAATTGTGTTTGATTTGTTTTACTTTTTCTTTACTTATTTCCTTTTCTTTTTTGGAGTAATCGTGTCTAACACGTTGTTCATTATAAATATGTTTTATGATTTGGATCTTTCTATAGGCAATGTTGCTCTTGCACTTTGGATTCTAGCTTTTCTGTTGTTTTTAGCAGAAGTAATGATTACTTTAAGTATCGAAAAAGCGGAAATGAATCGGAGAAACTTTTTTTACGTTATTTTAATGTATTTAACCTATTCACAAATGTGGATTGTTCTAGTAATCTACGCTTTATTTCTTGAAGTTAAACGTGTCCTCTTCCGTCAAGAAGTAAGATGGTATAAAACAGAACGATTTGGTCAGAACAAACAAGGAGGATCACTATGAGGAAGTATTTAATGATGACATTGTTTTTTGCTACTGTCCTATTTATGAGTGTTATCTCATATGGAGATGTTGCAAAAGCAAGTTCGCAAATTGAGATCGAAGGAATCAATATAGGTGACACTTCGAATTTACCTAAAAGACAAGTGGTTACTAATAGTCCAATAGAGTTATTTGGACCTAAAGCAGAAGTGAAGTTGAATTATCAATTAATTTCTAATGCTACCGGCAATAATAATCAACTTGTGTTGAAGATTAAACATTCTGAGTTATTGATTGAACCATCATCTATTACGATTAGTATTGATGGTCAAACCATAACATCAAAACCATTACATGAAGGAAATGTAAATTCAGATTTAACGATTCCATTGACAGGAAATGCGTTGAAAAAAGGTGCACATAGTGTAACTGTTTCGTTTTATGGCGTAATTAAAGAAGGTGTTTGTGTTGATCAAAATACATCAGGTAATTGGCTAACAATTGGCATAGATTCATATTTTCAACTAAATGGACAGATGAATGAAGAAACACAGGCTCTTAAGGATTATCCGAGATCATTTATTGGAACAGAGAAAAATCCTGTCTATATCGTAATTCCTGATCAATCATCTACAGAAACACTAAATAGTGGATTAATGGTTGCAACCTATTTAGCTGAACAAACAAATGAGAAAGATACGATTCAAGTTGTTCGAGAGTCGAATCTGCGAAAAATTCAAGGTAATATCATTTTCTTAGGAGCAAAATCTGAATTTGATTCACCTTTCATGAAGAATTTATTGACGGAGGCAGAGTTACCGGATGATCCTTCATTCATCATTCTTTCAAGACATAAGTTAATGAATGGGAATAAAAGTTCGGAAGCTTTAATTGTAACAGCAGACAAATCTAAAAATATTCAAGATCGTATCAAAGTACTTACAAATAATCAATTAAATACACAATTATCTGGCCGTCAAATGTCGATTAGTAAAATGCCTGTTATTAAGGAAACAGAGGATTTAAGTAGAGTGTCTTTGAAAAAGTTTGGAATGGAGTCAATGGTCTTAGATAGTGAGAGAGGACAAAGCCAACATTATTATTATTATGTACCCTTTTCACAAAACCCAAATGATAATCCATCCCTACATTTACAACTAAAGCGATCAGAAACGATTCCTACCATTAATGAAAATAATATAAATGAAGAAATCGAATTAGTTGTTTTAGTCAATGACGTACCACATTCGGTAAATATTCGTTCGCTGTCAAAAGAAGAGAACGGTGTATATAATGTAAATCTACCAATAAAAGAAGATGCTATTAAAGAAAATGGATTGATTGATCTTCAATTTGTTTCAAATGGCTTACGTGAAAAGAATCCTTGTGTGACTGCTGATGAAAATCGATGGATCTATATTTCAAATGATAGTTTCTTTCAATTCAATTCTGATAATAAGGGTAATGAAGTTAAAAATACATTAGCTGGCTATCCAACTTCCTTTGTTGGAAATTCTAAAGCAACTACAATAGTATTGCCAAACAATAAGCAAATTGAAGATAAACAGTTACTTCAACTGTATCGATCTTTAAGTATAAATAGCCAACTAAGCGATTTAACATTAAAGAGGGCTAATGAAATAAAAAAAGAGAATGTAAACAATGAAAATGTTATTTTTATCGGCGGACCTAAAGTCCAGCCATTATTAAATGACGTTAAAGATCAATTAATTATTCCGTATGATAATGATGCACCACAGTTAAGTGAGTTTGGCTTTATTACTGAAACAATCAAATCATTTTCATGGATTCAGCCTAATCCTTGGAGTAAAGAACAAAATAACATTCTTGTATTTGATCGTACTAAACAAGATGCACCGTATTTAGAAGAATCGTTCCTAAATAATTTACGGAATTTGAATGAAGATGCGACAGTTGCTGTAAATACGCTAAATAATCAAACCTTTACAAATGCTGCGCAATTTGAAAAGGAGACTGGAAAAGAGTTAGAGCCGGAAGAGAAGCAAGAAAAATCAATCCAATTTTCTATTTGGTGGATTATAAGTATAGTTGCATTATTAATCTTGGTTTCGATTTTAATTTTTGTTATTCAAAAAAGAAAAAAGAAAGAGTAAACCTAAATTGACATCCCCTTATACCTTACCTTATGCCTTGAAATACGTTAGTAGAATGTAACCAGCAGCTGTGATTAAATTAGAGATTTTAATAGGGGATCGTGAAGTATAGTTGCGAAAGTATAATCTAATGGATAAGAAAAAAACGATAGTTATTGTAAGTTTGTTTATTTGTTTATTGATGGGTCTTCGATTCTATTGGATTTTCGTCCATCAGAAATCAGATTATCCTCAAGTCAAAGAGGGGGTACTTGACCTTCGAGAAATACCAATCCCTGTTAACGAGACACTTTCTCTTAATGGGGATTGGGAATTTTTTCAGGGACAATTAATAGAGCCTGGTGCAAAATCTTTAGAAGAATTATCTCATGCATTGGTGAAGGTACCTGAAAGACAAGTAAAATCAAATAGAAAAGGAACTTATCGGCTGCGTATATTACTAAATGAACAAAGTAAGCAACCATACAGTATATATTTTCAAGAAATTAAATCAGCGAGCACAATATACATAAATGGTAAGAAAGTAGAGGAATTGGACCAAAAGCATAACGGCAAGAAGTATTCTAAATTGAATTATCAACCTTATGAAGTGCATGTGGATGGCAATGTGAGCGAAATCGAACTTCTTATTCATATAACCAATGACACATTATTTAGATCGAGTGGAATTACAAAGCCCATAGAATTCGGTACGTATTCAGCCATGAAAAAGGAGAGATTATTTACATTCTCGATGGAATTTATTTCCATTAGTGTTTTGTTTTTTCACGGTATTTATGTGTTAATTATTTTTAGTGTATTCGTTAGAAAAAAAGAAGTATTGTATCTAGCAACAGCATTTTTTTGTATGGCTATGTCTGTTTCAGTTGATGATGATAAGTCATTATTTTATTTTTTTCCTTCTGTAAGCTTTGAATGGTGGAAAATTTTATTATATTTATCTTATGCAAGTGCAGTATTTTTTTTATTACAATTTATACAATATATTCTTACAGTTGTTGAAATGAAGAATAAATCAAATATTTACATTAATAAAATTTTTTGTGCACTTTATTTTTTGTTGATTTTTTGGACTTTAACCCAACCATTATCGCAAATCAGTTTCATATTATTTTATATAGTTATGTTATATGGATCGATTATTTTTGTTAAGGTTTCCTATCAAGGAATTTCAACAGGTCAAGGGGATAGTATTTACATCATACTGGTAATCATGAGTGTAGCCTCCAGTATAATATGGGGCATTATTAAAAATACAATGAATCTTGAATACTCGTATTATCCTTTTGATCTCATCGTTGGCGTTATCATTTTTTCAATATTTTGGTTTCATAAGTTTTTTCAAGCTACTAAAGAGAGTAAGGAACTAACTTTAAAATTACAAAAGAAAGATAAAACAAGAGATGAGTTCCTTGCTAATACATCTCATGAATTGAGAAATCCACTTCATGGAATCATCAATATTACGAATACGATTTTGGAAAGTGAAAAGGATAGTTTAAACGAAGAAAATAGGGAAAATTTACAACTTCTTATGAAAGTTGGCCGGAGAATGTCACTTATATTAAGTGATCTACTGGATATAACAAAGCTAAAAGAGGGAGCTGTACAATTACAATTCGGTTCCGTGAATGTATTGTCAGTCGTTTCTAGTGTTATAGATATGTTATGTTTTATGACAGAAGAAAAAAATATTTCGTTTGAAATTCATATTTCTAAAACCTTTCCAACTGTGAAAGCAGATGAGAATCGTCTATTTCAAATTCTATTTAATCTTTTACATAACGCGGTGAAATATACGAATGAAGGAACAATAAAAATTTTCGCTGAGGTAGAAGATGGAGTTGCAATCATACGAGTAGAAGACCCTGGGATAGGTATGGATCAAGAGACATTGCATTCCATTTTCAAACCATATGAACAAGTTAATTCAAGTAGGACTGCTATTGCTGGCGGAATAGGATTAGGCTTGAGTATTTGTGAGCAGTTAGTCAAATTACATGGAGGTATATTATCTGTGAAATCAATTGTTGGAATAGGTAGTACATTCACTTTCACACTTCCAGTAGACAGTAATGACACAGTGGTAACTGATCATAAACCATCTACTCCTATATTCATGAAAGAAGAAAGTGATCTAAGCGAGAGACCGACAATTAGGAATGAGGAGTCACCATCTATTCTAGTGGTTGATGATGATCCAATGAATTTATCGATACTCAAACGTATTTTGATATCTGAACCATATAATGTGGTTACATGTACGTGTGGACAAGCGGCAATTCAATTATTAAATACTGGTATCTGGGATCTTGTTATTACGGATGTTATGATGCCTAATATGTCAGGCTATGAATTAACTAGAAAAATTCGAGATAGATTTTCAATTACAGAACTTCCAATTTTATTATTGACGGCACGTAACCAGATTGAAGATATTCAAGCAGGTTTTTATTATGGAGCAAATGATTATGTTATAAAGCCTGTTGAACAACTTGAGTTAAAGACTCGTGTGAAGGTTTTGATAAACTTGAAAAAATCTATAAATGAAAGAATACGAATGGAAGCGGCTTGGTTACAAGCGCAAATTCAGCCGCATTTTTTATTTAACACTTTAAACACAATAGCAGCGTTAAGTGAAATTAATCCCTGCAAAATGATGGAATTATTAGATGAATTCGGCAACTATCTCCGTGCAAGCTTTAATACGCAAAATTTAAATCAAGTAATTCCAATAAATCAAGAAATTAAATTAGTTCGTTCCTATGTATTCATTCAACAGCAGCGCTTTAACGAACGATTGAAAGTAGAATGGGAAGTGGATGAACATGTATCAGTACAGATTCCACCATTATCGATCCAACCACTTGTAGAAAATGCAATAAAGCATGGGGTTCTTAAACAACCAAACGGGGGTATAATCTGTATACAAGTTATTGATATGAAAAAAGGAGTGCAAGTTGCTATTATTGATAATGGAGTTGGAATTTCTAAAAACCAATTACAGACATTACTTTCAAGTCAACAAAAGAATGACAAGCGTGGCATTGGTTTGTTAAATACAGATAAGCGATTAAAACAATTATATGGTCATGGGCTAGATATATCTAGCATTCCAAGCATTGGTACAACTGTACGTTTTATCATTCCAAAGTAAACATAAGCGCTAGCTCTTTTAAATAGCTAGCGCTTGTTATTTTTATAACTCACCATCGCAAATTGATTGATACAATTTTTTAGTAGAATGATCTGGTTCGATATCAAGGTCTCCTAGTAAAAGTTCGGAAAATTCTTGATAAACCTTTACAGCATCTCCTCTATTACCAATTTCGATGTTATGCAACATGAGTTGTTGGAGTGCATGTTCTGAATAAGGATTGTATTTCAGAAGCATTATTAAACATTGTTGCTTTTTATTTTGTTCTCCGCATTTTGTATAGTAATCTATCATTTTTTGCAGTAATTGAAATATATTTTGTGAGATGGTGTGTGCTTTTGCTTGTGCCCATTCATATTCATTCGTTTCCATGTATTCACCAACGTATTTTTGAACAGCATTTTCTAAGAGAATAATATTATCTTTACTTATGTTCGTATGCATATTTAATATCTCTTCTAGCTCTATAGCGTCACAGTAAAAGTCTGTTAAGTTTAAAGCGTAGCTTTGGTTCGAATATGTAAGTGATTGATTATAACCTAGTAAATCGAGCATCTTCCTTAAATGGGAAATGCATGTATGGAGCTGGATTTTTGCCTTTTTATAATCATAGTCAGGCCAAAGCTGATTGATTATAGAATCTCGATTGACGTATGTACCGAGATGGGTAATAAAAAATGCAAATAGTTCTTTAACCTTAGCCGTTTTCCATTTAACAGGCTGTTTATTGTTGTATACTATGAATTCATTGAAACAATTAATTTCTAAGGTAGATGATGTCGGTTTATCTTGAGTAAGATTATTTTTGTTATTTAATTCTAGTTGCTCAACTATTCGGTCGATTGTTTTTGTTAGCCTACCTTCTAGTACAGGTTTTAATAAATAATCAATAGAGTTTAATTCAAAGGCTTGGATGGCATAGTCGCGATAAGCAGTAACAAATACAATATGAATATCACTCTTCCATTCTTGAATGATTTCTGCTAAGTCTAAGCCACTGATGCCAGTCATTTCAATATCTAAAAAAGCAACTTGAAAGTCTAGGTTTTTCATCTCGTTTATTACAGATTCTGGATCTGAAAACTTCCCTATTACTTCAATGCCTCCAATTTTATGTAACTTCTTCTCCATAAGGTCTAGAGCTAATTTTTCATCATCGACTAATATGGTACGTATCATATTAATGCCTTCTTTCATTATCATTAAAAAATCTATATCTTGTATTTAACTTTCGATATAGTGGACTATGATGTTTACTATATTGTACTTTCTTATATTACTTATTACATATCTTATCTAAATAAGCAATGATTGGGAGATGTTATTTGTGACTTTTGTGAAAAATATGCATCTTTGCATATAATATTAACTTAATTATATGAGAATGTTTTGTCCAATTATTACGATAATG